>NZ_QQZY01000006.1 GCF_003351045.1 Gaiella occulta | reverse complement strand
ATCGCCAAAGCGCGCACCGAGCCGCCGGCCGACGAACCCAAGGAGGTGATCGCCATCGCCGCAGCCGCATAAACGTCAAGCGAGGATGACGCAGTCAACGTCGTACACCACTTGACGGGACGTGGCCTGGCGCTCGTCGACGCCTACCTCGAGCGGGCCGACACCGCAGAGCGCCTTTCGCGGCTCGATTGAGACTCAGCTACCGTGCTCGCATGAGCGAGTCGCTTCAGATCACGATCGTGTTCGAGGATGGTGAAGACGGCTGGATCGTGGCCTCGATCCCTGAGGTCCCCGGCGCTCACAGCCAGGGCCGGACACGCGAGGAGGCGCGAGCGAACGTCGTCGATGCCCTTCGGGCGATCCTCGAGCTGCGGTTCGGCGGCCATGCCGAGTTGCCAGCCGGCGTCGACAGCGAGCGTCTGGAGCTCGTCATCGGCGCGTGAAGCGTCGCGACCTCGAACGCCACCTCAGCGACCATGGAGCGCGCCTCCTCCGAGAGGGTGGCAACCACAGCCTCTGGGGTTACGACCCTGAACGTTCGACAGCCGTTCCGCGCCACCGTGAGATCGACTTCCGCCTCGCTCGCAAGATCTGTGCCGACCTTGGGGATACCGCCACCAGCCGGATCCCAATGAGGACAACCGTCCGCTGTGGGGGAATCTGTGGGGAAGTCCCACACCAGAAGGGGCCGATTTCAGCGGTCTCGAGCGGAAACAGTGCCCACGTGTGCATGCCGCAAAACGCCCGATTAGCAGGACTTTCGGCTTGAACTCGGATGGAGCGTGCCGGGCTCGAACCGGCGACCCCCAGCTTGCAAAGCTGGTGCTCTCCCAACTGAGCTAACGCCCCGTCTGCGCGAAGTGTAGAGCCAGGCGGCGACGTCCGGCGCTCCGGCTACTCGTCCGCGCGCGGGCGCGTGCCGTGCTGCTGCAGCCGGCGCAGGCCGCCGGAGAACCCGAGCTCCTGCTCTCGACGCTGCTGCTCGAGGCGGCGCAGGCGCGCCTCCATCTCCGTCAGCTCGGGCTGCGTCCATGCGGCTCCGGCTCCGGCGTCGCGCTCGTCGAGCTCGCGCTCGCGCTGGGCGACGAGACGCTCGCGCGCCGCCACCGCCTCGCTGCGTGCGGCGAGCTCGTCGCGTGTGCGCAGGAACAGCTTCTCCGCCTCTGCGAGCTCCGCGAGCCGCGCCTCGATGCGCGCGAGCCGGTCGTCGCCCTGGTCGTTCGCCGCCGCCGTGGGCGCCCGCTCGCGCGCGGCGATCTCGGCCTCGCGCGCGGCAACCCCGTCATCCGCGGCGGGAGAGGGCGGGGAGGCCTGCGCGTCCTCGGCGATCGGGCCGCTGCCGATGTCTGCGAGCGCACGCTCCAGATACGCCTCCCGCTCGCGCACCGCGCGCACGCGCTCGGCCAGCTCGCGCTTCAGCTCGTCCAGCGCGAGACGCTGCGCCCGCAGCGCCTCGCGTTCGTCCTCGACGCTCCCCGGATGCTCGCGACGCCTGAAAGCCACCGGGTCAGTCTACGGCGGCCGCGCGCCCGACCCTGCCGCTTTCTAGGCCGCGCGCTCGAGCCGCTCCTCGGCGCGCGCGCGCTTGACGATCTGCTCGCGCTCGCCGAAGCGGATGCGGGCACGCTCCTGCCGGTGGGCGACCCAGAGCTCGTCCAGCTTCGCCTGGAGCGTCTTGATCTCCTCGGCGGCCGCGGGGTCGCGCCCCTCGGAGAGTCGATGCCAGAGCTTGGCGCGTTGCTTGCTGAGCTGTTCGATTTCCGCGTGGATGTTCGCGATCGTGTTCATGCCCGGGTCAACGCTCGGCCCGAGCCGGACATTCCTCCGCCACACGCCTGAACGCAAACGCAACGTTCGGGCTGCGCGGACGTCCGCATCACTCGTAGCCGAGCTCCGCCAGGCGTTCCTCGTCGAGCCCGAAATAGTGACCGAGCTCGTGGAGCACCGTGACGCGGATCTCACGTTCGAGATCGACCGGATCGGGGAACTCCTCCTCCAGCGGCAGCCGGAAGATGGTGATGCGGTCGGGCAACTCGCCCGCCATGTCGCCGCGCTCCGGCAGCGGCACGCCCTCGTAGAGGCCGAACAGGTCGGGGTCGTCCGCGTGTTCGTCCTCGATCACCACGGCGACGTTGTCGAGCGCGGCGGCGAGACGCGGCGGCAGCGAGTCGAGCGCCGCGCGAACATGCTGCTCGAAGCTCATCGAATGACGAGCGCCATGACCGCCTTCTGGGTGTGGAGGCGGTTCTCGGCCTGATCCCAGACGAGCGAGCGCGGCCCGTACAACACGTCCTCGGCGATCTCCTCCCCGACGTGCGCCGGCAGGCAGTGCATCGCGATCGCCTCCGGCGCCGCGACGGAGAGGAGCTCGCCGTCGAGGCGGAAGCGCTCGAGATCCCGGCGCCGCTGCTCGCGCTCGGCCTCTTGCCCCATGCTCGTCCACACGTCCGTGTACAGCACGTCCGCCTGCTCGGCTCCCTCGAGCGGGTCGCCGACCACGCGCACGCTGCCGCCGGCGGCCTCGGCATCGGCTCGCGCGGCCGCGACGATGCCCGCGTCCGGCTCGTACCCGGGCGGGCACGCCGCCGTCACGTGCATGCCGAAGCGGCCTCCCAGCCGCAGCAGCGAGTGGCAGACGTTGTTGCCGTCCCCGAGGTAGGCGAGGCGGATGCCCTCGAGGCGGCCGAAGCGCTCGCGGATCGTCATCGCGTCGGCAAGTGCCTGCAGGGGATGGGCGAGATCGGTGAGGCCGTTGATGACCGGGATCGACGCGTAGGTGGCGAACTCGTCCACCTCCGCCTGGTCGAACGTGCGGATCATCAGCGCCGACAGGAAGCGCGACAGCACGAGCGCCGTGTCGCGGTAGCTCTCGCCGCGTGCGAGCTGCAGGTCCGCGGCGGGAAGGTAGAGCGCCATGCCGCCGAGCTCGGCGATGCCGACCTCGAAGCCGACTCGCGTCCTCGTCGAGGGCTTGTGGAAGATGAGGCCGATCGTGCGCCCCGGCAGCACGCGCAGCTCCTTGCGCCGCACCCGCTCCTGCTTCAGCTCGTCGGCGAGGTCGAGCGCGGTCCGCAGCTCCTCCCGCGACCAGTCGGAGACGCGCGTGTAGCTCCGTCCCTTGAGCGTGTCGGGGATCCCCGCCATACGTGAATGCTAGGGCACGAGGACTTGACAAGATCAGACATAGATTTCATAATGCGGTTGTAGATAATTCGTACGACCAAGGAGGACCACAGTGGCAACGCTGGTTCGCTGGGAACCCTTCAGGGAGTTGGCCTCGCTGCAGAGCGAGCTGAGCAGGTACGTGAACGGGCTCGTCGAGGGCAACGGCCGCACCATGCAGTCGTGGGTGCCCGCGCTCGACGTGTGGGAGAACGAGTCCGAGCTCGTCTACGCGTTCGACCTGCCGGGCGTGCCGGAGGAGGCGATCCAGATCGAGGTCGCCGACGACACGCTCACCGTCTCGGCCGAGCGCACGCGCGAGGAGGAGCAGTCGAGCGATCGCTACTACCGCTTCGAGCGCCGCTTCGGCTCGTTCAGCCGCGCCGTCGGCCTGCCTCAGGGCGTCGACGAGTCGAGGATCTCCGCCACGTACAAGGACGGCGTCGTCGAGATCCACGTGCCCAAGCCCGAGGAGGCCAAGCCGCGCAAGATCCAGCTCGGATCGGCGCCGGCCGATCTCGAGGGGTCGGCCGCCTAGAGCTCCCCGCCGGGCGTGAGCCTGGCGCCACGCGTGGGAAGGTAGATTCCCTCTCATGCCCACCTTCCACGAGAGACTCAACGAGCAGATCGCGTACGAGTTTGCCGCGTCGCAGCAGTACGTCGCGATTGCCGTCCACTACGACGCACAGACGCTGCCCCAGCTCGCGGCGCACTTCTACCGGCAGGCGGTCGAGGAACGCAACCACGCGATGATGATGGTGCAGTACCTTCTCGACGCCGGCGACGAGGTCACGATTCCCGCCGTCGCCGCGCCTCGGAACCGGTTCGACGACCTCGTCGCGCCCGTCGCGCTCGCGCTCGACCAGGAGAAGCGCGTGACCGCCCAGATCTCGCAGCTGGCGCTGACCGCCCGCGAGGAGGGCGACCTCGTCGCCGAGCAGTTCATGCACTGGTTCCTGCAGGAGCAGCGGGAGGAGATCTCCTCCATGTCCGCCTTGCTCCAGGTGATGGAGCGGCTGCGCGACAACATCATGCTCGTCGAGGACTACCTCGCGCGCGAGTCGAGCGCCGCGAACCCGCTCGAGGCCGGCGCGCCCCCCGCGGCCGGCGGCGCCCTGTAGGGGGCGCGGTGCACGAGCTCCACGTTCGCACCGAGCGGCAGAGCCAGCTCGTCGACATCACGAGCGCCGTACGCGAGGCGGTTGCGGGAGCGGCCGGCTCCGCCGTGCTCGTGTACGTGCCGCATACGACCGCCGGCGTCACGATCAACGAGCACGCCGACCCGGCGGTGGCGCGCGACTTCGAGAGCGCGCTCGAGCGCATCGTGCCCGCGGACTGGCCCTGGCAGCACGTCGAGGAGGGCGAGGAGAACGCCCCCACCCACATACGGGCGGCGTTCATGGGGCCGAGCGTCCTCGTCCCGCTGCGCGACGACGGCGAGCTCGCGCTCGGCACCTGGCAGGGGATCTTCTTCTGCGAGTTCGACGGGCCGCGGAGGCGCTCCGTGTACGTCAGCGTGCTCGCGTAGCGCCGGCTGCCCGATCCGGGCGCGCAGCCCGCCGCTACCCTGCGTTCCCTGATGGGCGCCCCCGTCGCCAGAGGAGAGGAGCTCGAGCTCCACGTCGACTCGCTCGCCTACGGCGGCAACGGCGTCGCGCGTCTCGACGGCTTCGTCGTCTTCGTGCGGCGCGGGCTGCCCGGCGACACGGTGCGCGCGCGCGTCACCAGGGTGAAGCGCGGGTTCGCCGAGGCGGTCGCCGAGGAGGTGCTCGCTGCGAGCGCCGACCGGGTCGAGGCGCCTTGCCCGCACTTCGGCCGTTGCGGCGGCTGCCGCTTCCAGGACTACGCCTACGAGCGCCAGATCGCGGCCAAGGAGGCTCAGGTGCGGGACGCGCTCGTGCGACTCGGCGGCTTCGCCGAGCCGCCGCTCGAGCCGATCGTGCCGGCCGCGTCGCAGTACCACTACCGCAACAAGCTCGAGTACTCGTTCACGCGCAGCGCCGACGGGCCATCGCTCGGCTTCCACCGCGCGGGCCGCTGGGACGAGGTGCTGCCGGTCGACGTCTGCCTGCTCACCACCGATGCCGGCAACCGCGTCCGCGACGCCGTGCAGGCGTGGGCGCGCGAGGAGAAGCTCGAGGCGTACGACCAGGCAGCCCAGACCGGCTACCTCCGGCACCTCGTGCTGCGCGAGGGGCGCAACACGGGACAGATGCTCGTGCAGCTCGTGACGGCGAAGGGGCGGAAGTTCGAGGAGGAGTACCTCGTCGAGGTGCTGAGGCGCTTCCCCGAAGTGCGCTCCATCCATTGGGCGGTGAACGACACGCCTGCCGAGGTGACCACGCTGCCGACCACGCTGCTGTGGGGCGAGGATGCGATCGAGGAGGAGATCCTCGGGCTGCGCTTCCGCGTGCGGCCGAACGCCTTCCTGCAGACGAACACCGAGATGGCGGAGACGTTGTACGAGATCACGCGCGCGTTCGCCGGGCTCACGGGCGGCGAGACCGTCTACGACCTGTACTGCGGCACCGGCACGATCGGCCTCGCGCTCGCAGCACAGGCGCTCACCGTGTGGGGTGTCGAGATCTCCGAGGAGTCGGTCGCGTGCGCGATCGAGAACGCGGAGCTGAACGGGATCACGAACGCCGCCTTCTTCGCCGGCAACGTGTCGCTCGCGCTGGAGGAGCTGCGCGAGCGCGCCGGGCAGCCCGACGTCGTCGTCGTCGACCCGCCGCGTGCCGGGCTCGCCGGCAAGGCGCTGCGCCGCATGGCCGCTCTCGAGGCGCCGCGCGTCGTCTACGTCTCCTGCAACCCGACCACGCTCGCATCCGATCTCGCGCTGCTGCGCGACGAGTTCGGCTATGAGCTGCTGCGCTGCCGCCCGGTCGACATGTTCCCGCACACGCCGCACATCGAGTCCGTGAGCCTGCTCGAGCGGCGCGCCGGCGTCGTGGCCCCGTAGCGGGCCCCGGCTCGCCCGCCGCGCGCGCCTCGCGTGTCCGCATCGAGCGCCGTCCCCCGTCGCCTTCAGCCGCTCGACGTCTCCAGCCCGCGCCCGCGCCACGCTCTCCACAAGAGGTCGAGGTTCGGGAGCAGGAAGCCGAGGGCGATCGCGGGCAGTGCCGGAAGCCCGTCGACAGCGAACGCCGTCGTGCCGATCAGCGTCAGCGCCAGCAGGCCGGCCATGCCGAGCCACGTCCAGCCGACGCGGAGGCCGAAGCGCGCCGCGGTCGCGAGGAAGAGCGCGAAGAAGAGGATGTCGGGCGGCCCGATGTTGGCGGAGCCCTCCTCGCCCGGGAGCCGGAAGGCGATCGAGATCCGGTCGAACAGGCCCGGCTGCTCGCTGATGACGTAGTCGGTCGGCCCGCGCCACACGGAGAGGATGTCGACCCACGGCACGATCAGCGACACGAGCACCACCCACGACAGTGCCTCGAACAGCTGCAGGAACCAGAAGCCCGCGAGCGTCAGCGCCAGCAGCTTCGCCACGTTGAAGAGCGCGCCCATGCCCGCGAGGTCGAGCAGCAGCGACAGCACGCCGAGCGCCGCCGCGACGGCGACGAGACCGCGGGCAGATGCAAGCGGCAGCGCAGCCCAGGCGGCGAGGAACGTCGCCGGCATCAGCAGCAGCGAGACGACACCCACGTCGAGCCACTCCCCGACGTTCGGGAGCGCTCCGGCGCTCGCGTCCCAGACGGCGAGGGCGGCCAGCAGCCCCACGAGCCCGAGTGCGCGAGGCCGGTTCAATAGGGGGGAAGCTCCGCCCACCACGGGCCGAGCGCCCTGAACGCGTTCCAGAACGCGTTCTTCGCATCCTGCTCGTCCAGCGACTCGTCGATGCCGGGCGTCACGATCGCGCCGATCGTCGGCGTGAAACGCTGCACCACGCCCGGCGTGCCTGCATCGAGCGGGTCGGCGAGCGGGAAGCGCAGATCGTTGAGGAACGAGACGGCCGCCTCGCCCATCACCACGACGAGCTTCGGTTGCACGATGTGCAGCTCGCGCGCAAGCCACGGCGCCGCCTGCTCGGCGTCCTCGGTGCCGAACTTGAGGCAGTTCGTGCCGTACACGGCGAGCGGGTCGACGCCGAGCCGCTGCAGCGACTTCAGCAGCGCGTTCCCGGCGCGGCCGAAGAAGGCGACGCCTTCGCTGATCTCCGCCTGCTGCGGCCTGTGCTTGAGCAGGAACACGTCGCCGAGCGGATGGCCGGAGCCGAGCACGGGCACGTGCGTCTCGTCGGCGAGGGCGAGGAGCTCGTCGTGCAGCTCGTTGATCTCGCCGATCGCCTTCCGCAGATAGCGCTCGAAGATCTCGTCGGTGGGCACGGCAGCGGTCACGGGAGGCTCCCCCAACTTCTGCCCTAGCGGACTTTCTCCTTGACCTGGGCCACCCACTTGAGCGACTGCAGGTACGCGAGCGACTTCGGACGGCGCAGCACCTCGGCCGTCCGCAGCGACAGGAGGAACTCCTCGGGCCCGTCGAAGCGGCGCATGCGCAGCACGCCCGTGCCGACCCCCTGGAGCACGTGCGCGTCCGACCCGGCGCCCGCGAGGAGGCCGTACTTGCGCGCGAAGCGGAGCGCCTCGTCGTTGTAGGTCTCGAACAGGAGGCGGGCGTTGTAGACCTCGAGCACGTCGATCTCGTGCAGATGGCGCTGCAGCGTGGAGGGCGACGGGATCGCGTGCATGCGGTCGAAGGGGTGCGGCACGTAGACGATGCCCTCCTGCTCGCGGATCGCCGCCACCGTCTCCGCGAACGTCATCCCGCGCGGGATCTCCTCGCGTAGGAAGAGCCCGATCACCTCGCCCTGGACATCGGTCTTCACCTCCTCGCCCGGAATCACGACCAGGTCACGGCCGCGCGCGAGGTCGACGGTCTCGAGAGCACCGCCGAACACGTTGTGGTCGGTGACGGCGATGGCGCCCAGGCCCTCTGCCTCCGCATGGTCGACGAGCGCCTGCGGGTCGATCGAGCAGTCGTGCGACCAGCGCGTGTGCATGTGCAGGTCGGCGACGATCCAGTCGCGGTCGCCGAGCGGGTCGGCGGCCCCGATCCGCGCGGGGCGCCGCCGGCTCGCCACCGATTCGTAGACCTCTTCGAGCTGCTCGGCCACCCGGTCGAAGGAGCACTCGATCGCGCGCCCCCGCGCCTCGTCGCCGAGACGGGCGCGCAAGCCGGCGTCCTCGACGAGGCGGGCGACCGCCGCGCCCGCGAGCTCGGGCTGGCCCGACAGCCCGGCCGGCTCGGCCGGCGCGCACCCACAGGCACCGGCCTCGAGCCGCAGCCGCTCGCTCCCCCCGGGCGCCGGCACGAAGATGGAAGCCTCGGCGAGCAGCGCCCGCCGTGCCTCCGGCCTCGTCGCCGACCGCACGTGCACGCGGTGGCGCAGGGTGGGGGGGATGGCGGGGCGACGGGTGACCGCTGCCGTGCGCGCCATCGTCAGCTCCCAATCCGGCAGATCGCGGAGTGCGCGCAGCACCGAGCGAGCGACGGCGCTGCCCGACGACGTCGCCTCGACGACGATCAGCCGCCGCTTGCAGACGGGTGCGAAGCGCGTGCCGTCGACACCGACGGGGATCACGGTGTAGTCGCCGCGGAACTGCTTCGCCGCCGCCCTCGCGGTCTCGGCCGAGGTTGCGAGGAGGGCGTCGACGCGGGCGAGCAGCTTCGCGCGCTGGTTCTTGCGGGCGAGCATGAGCCGGTCGGGAGAGAAGAACGTGGCCGCCGTGAGCGTCTCCGCCTCGAGCAGGGCCGCATAGGAGAGGCTCGGCAGACCCGGCTCGACCCCGTGCACGACGTCGAAGCGGCCGATCGCGAGCGCCGCCGCGAGGTTCGCGCGCACGCCGACCGGGAGGCCGATGCGGTCGGTCAGCGACGCCGGCACGGCCGCCCCGATCGCGACGATCTCGCCGAGATCGCCGCGCTGCAGGGCTCGGCGCCCGTGCAGCAGGTCCGAGGCGCGGGTGGACGGCGCGATCACGGTCACGGCGTGGCCGCGGCGCCGAAGCGCCTCCGCGGTGCCGCGGACGTGCTCGTTCACGTCGTGCGGCTGCGACCAGGGGAACGGCGTCACGAAGCAGATGCGCAGGCTCATGCTCGTCCGAGTGTAGTGCCGGCGCCGCGTGCCTCCCCGCACCCCGACACCCTGGCGGCCGCTAGAGTCAGGCGGATGAGCGAGACCACGATCGAGGTGCGGGAGAACGGCCCCTACAAGATCAGCGGGCCGGTGCGCGTCGTCGACGCCGCGGGTGTCCCGTTCGAGCTTCCGCCCGGCAGCGCCGTCGCGCTCTGCCGCTGCGGCCACTCCAAGAACAAGCCGTTTTGCGACGCCTCGCACCGCCAGGTCGGGTTCGTCGCGGACGAGACGGCCCCGCGTACCCGATAGGGCGGGGTCGCTCGCCGACCCGCAGCCGGCCGCGGCAACGCCCGGCTAGGCCCTGGCAGCGGCCTGCCGATTCTCCTGCTTGAGCGCGTTCTGCTTGATGAAGCGCTCGGTGCTCTCGCGCGCTTCGCTGTCGACGATCTGCACCGGCGGCGACTTCATCAGGTAGCTCGACGGCCCCTCGAGCGCGCCTGCGATGCCGTTGTTGAGCGCGAGCTTCGCGAGGCGGACGGCGTCGATGACGATGCCGGCCGAGTTCGGCGAGTCCCACACCTCGAGCTTGAGCTCGAGGTTGAGCGGCACGTCGCCGAATGCGGTGCCCTCCATGCGGATGTACGCCCACTTGCGGTCGGTCAGCCACGGCACGTAGTCGGAGGGGCCGACGTGGACGTTGCCCTCGCCGAGGTCGTAGTCGAGCATCGGACGGCCGACGATGCTGGAGTGGGGCAGTCGCCCGTGAGAGGACCACGCCGAGCAGGTTCGAGGTGCAGGTTCTCTTGCTAGCTCAATGTCGGACGGAGTAACCTGTTGCTGAGTCTGCGGCATCTCGCTCAAGCTCGGCGTTGGGCCGGGTAATGGGAAGGAGTCGACTATGCGCGGACGCCACAGTCTCGTGACAGCAGTGTCTGCGGCGCTTGCGGCATTGCCCGTCGGCGTCGGCGGCGCGATGGCTGCCGACCATCAACCGGCCCAGGACAACCCACGCCGGAGCGGGAGCGAGGGCGCTCAACTCGTGGGAATCGACGGAGACTCGATTCTGGAGGGTGCGAGCTCGCTAGGGGCGTACGTCAGAGTGCGTTGGAAGGACGGCTTGAACCGAGCCGCTGGAGTGGCGCCGGCGGCGAGCGAGGTCTTCGGATGCCACACGGATACTTGGGCGCCGAGCTTCGTCTTCAACGGCGTCCTTCAAGGGCCAATCGATTTCACCGCGTGCATCAACATAGCGTGGACCGATGCGTCGGTCTGTCTCGACTACGGAGGGCCTCTTCAGGCGTGCAGCACCACCCGTCGGTATGGGAACGTCGTCTGGACTGCATGGTCCGGAGCCTACGGCTGCCCAGCGAACCGGCCCATCCGCAGCTGGAGAACGGTTGGCGCACTGATCCACTTCCATTCGGTGGGTGGGCACGACTCATACTGGGGAACATCGAGCCCGTACCGAATGATCAACTGTTGAGGCTCCGATGACGGATCAACGCCCCGACCCGTCTCCCGAAGAGCACCTCCCGGACGAGCTCAGGCGAAGGCTGGTGGCAAACCCGCTGTATCTCGTCGAACGGGATGCGGCTTTCGGGATCGGCAGCAGCGATCTCTACTGCGTGGCGGACGAGGTCGAGGGAACTATCCGACCAGCAAGTCGGGAGGAGATTCAGGCCATTCTCGACGAAGACTGATGCACGGGCGACCGCGACCAGCGGGACGAGGGCGGTGGCGACAAGAATCGCCGTCGCCCCCGGTCCCGAAGACCTTGGCCAGGCCGAAGCGCCTCACTCCTTCGCCGCCGCTCTCTCCTGCTTGAGCGCGTTCTGCTTGATGAAGCGCTCGGTGCTCTCGCGCGCTTCGCTGTCGACGATCTGCACCGGCGGCGACTTCATCAGGTAGCTCGACGGCCCCTCGAGCGCGCCTGCGATGCCGTTGTTGAGCGCGAGCTTCGCGAGGCGGACGGCGTCGATGACGATGCCGGCCGAGTTCGGCGAGTCCCACACCTCGAGCTTGAGCTCGAGGTTGAGCGGCACGTCGCCGAATGCGGTGCCCTCCATGCGGATGTACGCCCACTTGCGGTCGGTCAGCCACGGCACGTAGTCGGAGGGGCCGACGTGGACGTTGCCCTCGCCGAGGTCGTAGTCGAGCATCGACGTGACGGCGTTCGTCTTCGAGATCTTCTTCGACTCGAGGCGCTCCCGCTCCAGCATGTTCATGAAGTCGGAGTTGCCGCCGACGTTGAGCTGCATCGTGCGGTCGAGGTGCACGCCGCGCTCGCGGAACAGGCTCGTGAGGACGCGGTGCGAGATGGTGGCGCCGACCTGCGACTTGATGTCGTCGCCGATGATCGGCAGGCCGGCGTCCTCGAAGCGCTTCTGCCAGTAGTGCTCGCGCGCGATGAACACCGGCATGCAGTTGACCATCGCGCAGCCGGCCTCGAGGATCTGCTCCGCGTACCACTTCGCCGCCATCTCCGAGCCGACCGGCAGGTAGTTGACGACGACGTCGGTGCCCGTCTCCCTGAGGATCTTGACGATGTCGGCGGTCTCGCCCGGCGCCTTCTCGACGACCTGGGAGAGGTACTTGCCGATGCCGTCGTGCGTCATCCCCCGCGACACCTTGATGCCGGTCTTCGGGACGTCGGCGAACTTGATCGTGTCGTTCGGCTTCGCCCACATGGCGTCGGCGAGGTCCTCGCCGACCTTGCCCTTGACGACGTCGAAGGCGGCGGTGAACTCGATGTCGGAGATGTGGTAGCCGCCGAGGTCGACGTGCATGAGCCCGGGGACGAACGCGTCCCGGTCGGCGCTCTTGTAGTACTCGACGCCCTGCAGCAGCGAGTTGGCGCAGTTGCCGACGCCGATGATGGCGACGCGCACCTTGTCCTTGGAGCGGGCGCTTCCGTTCGTGGAGCCGTTGCTGGCAGCCATGGGTGTGTCCTTTCCGCGGCCGCCCCCGAAGGGAACGGTCCGGCGTGCATTGGATTCGAAGGGGACTCCGAGCTCCCGGGAGAGCGCGGCGAGGATGACGTCGTTGGTGTTGGAGCCGGCGCGGAACGCCTCGGCCTGGATCGCGTCCTTGAGCTCGGGCGGCATGCGCAGGAGGACGACCGGGCTCGAGCCCGGCAGCGGGCTCCGGCGGCCCGAGGGGACGTACGGGACGCCGAACGCATCGGCGAGCATGCCGACGGCGACGTCGTTGAGGCTCGCCCCGCGCCGGGCCGTCTCGCGGACGAGGGCGTTCTTCAGCGAGAAGGGCGCCCTGACCAGGACGCCCTTCCGTTGTGAAGTGCTAGCAGACAAAGTGCTAGCAGTATAGCTGATTCCGGCTGTTCCTTCGGGCGCGCCGGGGCCGGCCGTCGCCACGCGCGTGCGGCTCGGCGAACGAGCGTGCGTGTCGCTACGGGATGGAGGCGAGCTCGCGCAGCTGCCTGCGCACGAACAGGATGCGCTGGACGACCGTGAGCCAGGCCGTCGCCGCGAGCAGGTAGACGGGCCACTCGAGCCAGCCCCACGGAGCGAGGCCGAGGCCGATCGAGATCAGGATGACGCGCTCGACGCGCGATCCGAAGCCGACGTCGCCGCGCAGGCCGAGCGCCTCCGCCTTCGCGCGCGTGTAGCTGACGAGGAACGAGCCGATGATCGCCGCGAAGGTCGCGACGACGGCAGCGTCGTTGTCGGAGCGGGCAAACGAGAGCCCGATCGCCGTCAGGATCGCGGCCTCGCCGAGGCGGTCGAACGTCGAGTCGAGGAAGGCGCCGAAGACCGTGCCCTTGCTCGCCGCGCGTGCGAGCGCTCCGTCGAGGATGTCGGCGACCGACCCGACGACGAACAGGATTCCGCCGAGCCAGAAGAAGAGCCTGGGGTTGCGCTGCTCGAACCCGACGAGCACGCCGGCGGCGATGCAGAGCGTCACACCCGCGAGGGTGAGCATGTCGGGCGTCAGCTTCGTCTTCGCGACGCCCCTCATCGAGCGCTGCAAGATCTGGCGCGCGGCCTGCGTGTACTCCTGCTTGACGCGGTCGAGCTCGCTGACCCGCGGCCCTCCGGGCGGGCTCTCGCTCACGCCCGCGAGGCCGTGCGCCAGCGTGAGAAGAGCTCGCGTCGAAACAGCCCGACGCCGGCCGCAACCGCGAGCAGGACGCCGGCGACGACGTCGAGCCAGTAGTGGTTGCCCGTCCCGATCACCGAGAACCACACCCAGGCCGGCCACACGAGCCAGAGGGTGCGCGCCAGCCGCGAGCGGCAGACGCCGAACATGACGACGCCGACGATGAACGCGTCCATCGAGTGGAGGCTCGGCATCGCCGCGTACGGGTTCGAGGCGTACGCGATCAGCCCGCTCTCGTGGTTGATGCTCGAGTAGCGCGCGAGCGTGTCCACGAAGCCCCATTCGGGGAACATGCGCGGCGGCGCCGTCGGCACGAGCGCGTAGACGGCGAGGCCGACGAGATTGGCGGCGATGAGCCAGTTGCGGAAGCCGAAGAAGCGGTCGTGGTGCCTGACGTACACCCACAGGAGCGCGAGCGCGACGACGGCGAACTGCGACAGCCAGTAGGTATAGGAGGTCGCCTTGATCAGCAGCTCCGACGAGTCGACGAGGCGCTGCAGCGCCGGCTCGAACAGCGCTCCCATCCACTGCTCGAGGCGAATCACGTGGAAGCCGTTCCAGAACGCCGTCGCGATGTCTCTGTCCGCGAGCCCGCGTACGATCTGGTAGGCGACGTAGAACCCCATCCAGAAGGCGAGCTGGAGTGCCAGATGGGCCCAGCCGCGCGGCAGGCGCCTGCTCACCGTTGCGGTGTAGCTCGTCACGAGATATCCGATCTTATCGAGCCGGGACGGGGACCCGGGTCACGCGCCGGGGAGTCCGGCGGTCGACGGGCGCGCGGCGACGGCGTCCGTCCGCCCCGTTCGGCGCAGCCGCGCAGCGGATGCGCTATCCACCGATGTACGACATCTCGACGCGGGGCAGGTCGGCCGTGCCCTGCGAGCGGATCTCCGAGTAGCGGTCGCTCCGCCGCGCCCACAGACGGCCGATCGCCTCGTGCAGCGCCGCGTCCGGCGCGCCGGAGCGCACGAGCGCGCGCAGGTCATGGCCCCTCACGGCGAACAGGCAGGTGTACAGGCGTCCCTCGGCGGAGATGCGCGCCCGCGTGCAGTCGCCGCAGAACGGCTGTGTCACCGAGGCGATGACGCCGATCTCGCCCGCACCGTCCCGGTAGCGCCAGCGCCGCGCCACCTCGCCCCGGTAGTTCGCCTCGGCGGGCTCGAGCGGGAAGGCCTCGTCGAGCGTGCGCACGATCTCGGCGGCGGGCACGACGTCGTCCAGCCGCCAGCCGTTCGTGGCGCCGACGTCCATGAACTCGATGAAGCGCAGGATGTGCCCGCTGCCGCGGAAGTGGCGGGCGAGCTCGAGCACCTGGTGCTCGTTGACGTTGCGCTTGACGACGGCGTTCACCTTGACGGCGAGTCCGGCCGCGGCCGCCGCGTCGATGCCCTCGAGCACGCGCGCGACCGGGAAGCCGACGTCGTTCATCGCTCGGAACGTGGCGTCGTCCAGCGAGTCGAGGCTGACCGTGACGCGGCGCAGCCCGGCGCGGGCGAGCGCCTCCGCCTTCTGCGGCAGCAGCGCGCCGTTCGTGGTCAGCGCCACGTCGAGCCCGCCGATCGCGACGAGCCGCTCGACCAGCACCTCGAGATCGCGGCGCAGCAACGGCTCGCCGCCGGTGATGCGGATCTTCTCGACCCCGTGCGCGGCGAAGGCGCGGGCGAGGCGCTCGAGCTCCTCGAAGCTGAGCAGCTCCTTTCGATCCATGAAGCGATAGCCGCGTCCGAACACCTCCTTCGGCATGCAGTACACGCAGCGGAAGTTGCACCGGTCGGTGACGGAGATGCGGAGGTCGCGGAGCGGTCGGCCCAGCGTGTCGGTGACGCTCATCCCCTCAAGCGTACCCCGGTGTGCCCGCAGTAGCCTGCGCGGATGCGCCGCGCCCACACCGCTCCGCTGCTCGCTCTCGTCGCCGTCACCGCGATCTGGGGCTACACGTTCGTGCCCGTGCAGAACGCGGTCGCGCTCTACCCGCTGTTCGCTTTCCTCGCCGTGCGCTTCGGCATCTCGACGCTCGTGCTCGCGCCGTTCGCGCTGCGGCCGCTGCTGCGCCTGCCGCGCGCCGGGGTGCTCGCGGGCCTCGGCGCGGGCGTGCTGCTGGCCGCAGCCTACGGGCTGCAGACGGCCGGGCTCGAGCTCACCACCGTCTCGAGCACGGGCTTCATCACCGGGCTCTACGTCGTGCTCACCCCGGTCATCGCGCTCGTGCTGTTCCGCACGCCGGTGCCGGCGGCCGCGTGGACGGGGGTGGCGCTCGCGCTCGTCGGGCTGCTGCTGCTGAACGGCGTGCCCGGCGGCTCCGCGCTCGGCAACCTGCTCGTGCTCGCAAACGCGGTCGCGCAGTCGTTCCAGATCGCGTCGATGGAGCGCTTCGCGCCGCGCTACGACGCACGGGCGCTCACGTTCCTGCAGATGGCCGTCTCGTGCGTGGGCTTCACGGTCATCGCCGTGTCCCGCGGCGAGCTCTCCGTGCCGCACGAGCGGTCGGTGTGGTTCGCGCTCGCCGTCACCGGTGTCTTCGCGGGCGCGCTCGGATACCTCGTCGCGACGTGGGTGCAGGCGCGGACGACGGCCGCGCGCGCCGCGCTCGTGTTCACGCTGGAGGCGCCGTTCGCGGCGCTCTTCGGC
The DNA here is from genome assembly GCF_003351045.1 of Gaiella occulta. GTDB lineage: Bacteria > Actinomycetota > Thermoleophilia > Gaiellales > Gaiellaceae > Gaiella > Gaiella occulta. The sequence goes on along the minus strand of NZ_QQZY01000006.1, from coordinate 188,139 downwards.
GTGGCGCTGCTGTCCGAGCGCCTCGGCTGGCTGGGGTGGACGGGCTGCGCCGTCATGCTCGCAGGGATCCTGCTCGCCGAGCCCGCCGCGGCGGCGACGCTGCGGCGCCTCGTCGGGCGGCCCGGGGCCGCCTGATGTCCGTCCTGCTCGCACTCGGCTCCGCGCTGCTGTTCGGCTCGATGACCGTCGCGCTGCGCCCGGCGATGGCGCGCGGTGACGACCCGTTGCTCGGCGCGCTGCTGACCGTGCTCACGGCGCTCGCCGTCGCGCTCGCCGCCGCCATCGTCGTCGGCCGCTGGGACATCGCGGGCACGTGGCCGTTCCTGCTCGCCGGCGTGCTCGGGCCGGGGCTCTCGCAGCTGCTGTTCACGTTCGCGGTGCGGGACGCGGGACCGTCGCGTACCTCTGCCACGGTGGGAATGGCGCCGCTGTTCGCGGTGCTGTTCGCCGTCGTGCTGCTCGGCGAGCCGGTCGTCGCCGGCATCGTCGCCGGTGCCGTCCTGATCGTGAGCGGCGGTATCCTGCTTGCGGGCGAGCGCGGACGCCCGGCGCACGTGAAGGCGACCGGCCTCGTGCTCGCGCTCGCCGCGGCGCTCGTGTTCGCTCTGCGCGACACGTTCGTGCGCTGGCTCTCGGTCGACACCGGCGTCTCGCCGGCGCTCGCCACGCTCGCGACGCTGACCTCCGGCGCGCTCACGATCCTCGTCGTGCTGCTCGTGGCGCGGCGGCCGCTGTCGCTGCGGGCGATCCCCGCCTACGTGCCGGCGGGGCTGCTGTTCGGGCTCTCGTACGTGTGCCTGTTCGAGGCGTTCTACCGCGGCCGGCTCAGCGTCGTCTCGCCGCTCGTCGCCACCGAGTCCCTGTGGGGAGTGGGGCTCTCCGCGGTCTTCCTGCGCCGCCACGAGCTCGTGGGGCCGAGGCTCGCAGCCGGGGCGGCGCTCGTCGTCGCCGGCGGCGTGCTGATCGGCGTCTTTCGCTGAGCCCGGGCGGGTGGGGCGCGAGCGTCGGCCCACACGCGCAGGCCGTCCGCTTCGAAAAACCTGATATACTCACGCTCAGATTTATCTGAGCCAGAGAGGCTCAAGACCGAGACAAGGAAGGAATCCAGACAGATGGCGAAGACGATAGGCATCGATCTCGGCACGACCAACTCGTGCATGGCCGTGCTCGAGGGCGGCGAGCCCACCGTGATCCCGAACGCCGAAGGCGGGCGCACGACGCCCTCCGTCGTCGCGTTCACGAAGGACGGGCAGCGGCTCGTCGGGGCGCCGGCGCGGCGCCAGCAGGTGACGAACCCGCAGAACACGATCTCGTCGATCAAGCGCTTCATGGGGCGCAAGTGGGACGAGGTCTCGGACGAGATGACGATCGTCCCCTACAACGTCGTCAAGGGCGACAACGGCGACGCGCGCGTCGAGGTCGACGGCAAGCAGTACGCCCCGCCGGAGATCAGCGCCATGATCCTGCAGAAGCTGAAGACGGACGCGGAGGCGTTCCTCGGCGAGCCGATCGCGGACGTCGTGATCACGGTTCCCGCCTACTTCAACAACGCCCAGCGCGAGGCGACGAAGGACGCCGGCAAGATCGCGGGCCTCAATGTCGTCCGCATCATCAACGAGCCCACCGCGGCCGCGCTCGCCTACGGCCTCGACAAGGAGGGTGCCGACCAGACGATCCTCGTCTTCGACCTCGGCGGCGGCACGTTCGACGTGTCCGTGCTCGAGCTCGGTGACGGTGTCTTCGAGGTGAAGTCGACCAACGGCGACAACCACCTCGGCGGCGACAACTTCGACAAGGCGATCGTCGACTGGATGGCCGCCGAGTTCAAGAAGGATCAGGGCATCGACCTGAGCCAGGACAAGATGGCGCTGCAGCGCCTCTACGAGGCGGCCGAGAAGGCGAAGATCGAGCTGTCGTCGACGATGACGACGCAGATCAACCTGCCCTTCATCACGGCGACGGCCGAGGGGCCCAAGCACCTCGACCTGCAGCTCACGCGCGCGAAGCTGACCGAGCTCACGCGCGAGCTGCTGGAGCGCACCGTCGGCCCGACGAAGCAGGCGCTCGCCGACGCGGGCCTGTCCGCCGCGGACATCGACCACGTCGTCCTCGTCGGCGGCATGACCCGCATGCCGGCCGTGCAGGAGAAGGTGAAGGAGCTGATCGGGAAGGATCCGCACAAGGGCGTCAACCCGGACGAGGTCGTCGCGATCGGCGCCGCGATCCAGGGCGGCGTGCTCAAGGGCGAGGTCAAGGACGTGCTGCTGCTCGACGTCACCCCGCTCTCGCTCGGCATCGAGACCAAGGGCGGCGTGATGACGAAGCTGATCGAGCGCAACACGACGATCCCGACCCGCAAGGCGGAGACGTTCACGACCGCGGAGGACAACCAGCCGTCGGTCGAGATCCACGTCCTCCAGGGCGAGTCGGAGATGGCCGCGTTCAACAAGACGCTCGGCAAGTTCCAGCTCGTCGGCATTCCGCCGGCGCCGCGCGGCGTGCCGCAGGTAGAGGTCTCGTTCGACATCGACGCCAACGGGATCATCCACGTCGCGGCCAAGGACCTCGGCACCGGCAACGAGCAGCAGATCAAGATCGAGGGCGGCTCGGGCCTGTCCGAGGACGAGGTGCAGAAGATGGTCAAGGACGCGGAGGCGCACGCGGAGGAGGCGCACAGGCTGCGCGAGCTCGCCGACGCGCGCAACATGGCCGAGACTTTGGCCTACCAGACCGAGAAGTCGCTGGCCGAGCACCGCGACAAGCTCGATGAGGCCGACGCCGCGACGATCGAGGGTCGGATCATGGAGCTGAAGCAGGTGCTCGAGAGCGGTGACGTGAACGCGATCCGCGAGAAGACGCAGGCGCTGAACGAGGCGACGCAGCCGCTCGCCCAGGCGCTCTACGCGCAGGCCTCCGCCACCACGTCCGGCACGGCCGGCAACGGCGGCGGCTCCTCCACCGAGGACGAGGTCGTCGAGGACGCCGACTACGAGGTGATCGACGAGGACGAGGCGGCGAAGAAGGCGTGAGCGACGAGCTGCATGTCGACATCGGGGCCGGGGCGGAACCCTCGTCCCGGGCTGTTCCGCCCGGCGCCGACGACGGGGGCGAGGCGTCCGCCTCGCCCCCGGGCGCCGAGCTCGAGCGGCAGCTGGCCGAGGCCGAGGCGAAGCGGGACGAGTACCTCGCCGACCTGCAACGGCTCGCCGCCGACTTCGACAACTACCGCAAGCGGGCGCTGCGCGAGCAGCAGGCGTTCGCGGCCCGCGCCTCGGAGCGGCTCGTGGCCAAGCTCCTGCCCGTGCTCGACGATCTCGAGCGGGCGCTGGACGCGGCCGAGCATCACGAGGAGGCGAAGGTGATCGAGGGCGTCGCGATGACGAGGTCGGCGCTCGCGGCCGCGCTCGCCTCGGAGGGGCTCGCCGAGATCGACGTCGACGGCGCCTTCGACCCGCACGTGCACGAGGCGCTGATGACGCAGCCTTCCGAGGGCGCGGAGCCGGGCACGATCGTCCAGGTCGTGCAGAAGGGCTACCGCCTCGGGGACGCCGTGCTGCGCCCCGCGCGGGTGGTCGTGGCCGAGTGAGATGAGCGCAGCCGTGAAGTCCCCCTACGAGATCCTCGGCGTCCCGAAGACGGCGACCGACGACGAGATCAAGCGGGCCTACCGCAAGCTCGCACGCCGGTTCCACCCCGATGCGAACCAGGGCGACGCCGCCTCCGAGGAGCGCTTCAAGGAGGTGCAGGGGGCCTACGACATCCTCTCCGACCCGGAGAAGCGCAAGCAGTACGACGCGTTCGGGGCGGCCGGGCCTCGGGCGGGAGCAGGCGGCGGCCCCGGACAGGGCGGCTTCAGCTACGAGAACGTCGACCTGTCCGACCTGCTCGGGCAGTTCGGCGGCATCTTCGGTCGCGGCTCCGGCAGGCGGGCGCGCCCGCAGCCCGAGCGCGGGGCCGATCTCGAATCCCGCGTGCGCCTCTCGTTCGAGGATGCGCTCAGGGGAGCGCAGGTGCGCGTGCCGGTCGACGTGGACGCGCCCTGCCACGTCTGCCACGGCACCGGTGCCGAGCCGGGCACGAAGCCGGTCACGTGCCCCCAGTGCGGCGGTTCGGGCACCGTCTCGGACTCCCACGGCCTGTTCGCGCTCTCGCAGCCCTGCCCGCGTTGCCGTGGCAACGGCGTCGTCGTCGAGCAGCCGTGCGGCGCCTGCCGCGGCAGCGGGCGCGAGCGCGTGACGAAGCGCTACGCCGTCAAGATCCCTGCCGGGGCGAAGGACGGCACGCGGGTGCGCCTCAAGGGCAAGGGCGAGCCCGGACGCAACGGCGGCCCCGCCGGCGACCTGTTCGTCGTCGTCTCGGTGGAACCGTCGCCGCTGTACGAGCGGCGCGGCGCCGACCTCGTGCTCGAGGTGCCCGTGACGTATCCCGAGGCGGCGCTCGGCGCCACGGTCGAGATCCCGACGCCGGACGGCCCGGTGGCGCTCAAGGTTCCGGCCGGAAGCGAGACCGGGAGGCTCCTGCGCGTGAAGGGCCGCGGCGCCCCGAAGCTGAAGGGAGGGGGCAAGGGCGACCTGCTCGCGCGCGTGAAGGTGACGGTGCCTCAGAAGCTGACGAAGGCCGAGAGGGAAGCGCTCGAGAACTGCGCGAAGGTGTTGCGCGAGTCTCCGAGGGCGCGCTTCGAGCGGATGAGCTGAGATGCCCGACCGCCCTCGCTACATGATCAGCGTCGCCGCGGAGCTCGCGGGCATGCACCCGCAGACGCTGCGTGCCTACGAGGAGAAGGGCCTCGTACGGCCGGCGCGCACGCCCGGCGGCACCCGGCTCTATTCCGAGAACGACATCGAGCGGCTGCGGCTGATCCAGACGCTGACGACGAAGCTCGGCCTCAACCTCGCCGGCGTCGAGCACGTGCTCCGCCTCGAGGACGAGCTGCGCCGCCTGCGGGCGCGCATGGAGCGGCTCGAGGCCGAGTTGCGCCAGGAGATTCACGACACCCACAGGCAGTACCGGCGGGAGGTGGTGCTCTACCGGCCACCCAAGCCGCCGGCAACCCAGCGCTGAACCCCCGTGCGGCGATGCGCCGCAGGGCCGGAAGGAGAACGACATGGACTTCAACAGGCTGACGATCAAGTCTGCGGAGGCGGTTGCGGGCGCGCAGGAGCTCGCCCGCAAGGCCGGCAACCCGGAGCTCACACCCGACCACCTCACCGTCGCACTGCTCGAGCAGGAGCTGCCGCGCACGCTCGTCCAGCGTGCCGGCGCGAGCCCCGACTCGATCCGCTCCGAGGCGGAGGCGCGCCTGCGCGCGCTCCCGACCGTGTCCGGCGGCAACGTCCAGCCGCAGGCAGGCGCCCGCTTCCGCGCTGTGCTCGACGATGCGTCCGACGAGGCGCGCAAGCTCGACGACGAGTTCGTCTCCGTCGAGCACCTGCTGCTCGCGCTCGCGCTCGTCCCGCGCGAGGCCCTGCTCGCCGCACTCAAGGAGGTGCGCGGAGGGCAGCGCGTCACCTCGCAGGACCCCGAGGGCTCGTACCAGGCGCTCGAGAAGTACGGACGTGACCTGACCGCGCTCGCCGAGCAGGGCAAGCTCGATCCCGTCATCGGCCGCGACGAGGAGATCCGCCGCACGATCCAGGTGCTCTCGCGCCGCACGAAGAACAACCCCGTGCTCATCGGCGAGCCCGGCGTCGGCAAGACGGCGATCGCCGAGGGTCTCGCCCAGCGCATCGTCGCGGGCGACGTGCCCGAGGGGCTGAAGGGCAAGCGCGTGTGGGCGCTCGACATCGGCGCGCTCATCGCGGGCGCCAAGTACCGCGGCGAGTTCGAGGAGCGCCTCAAGGCGGTGCTCGCCGAGATCACCGCGGCCGAAGGCGAGATCGTGCTCTTCATCGACGAGCTGCACACGATCGTCGGCGCCGGCGCCGCCGAGGGCGCCGTGTCGGCGGGCAACCTGTTGAAGCCGATGCTCGCGCGCGGCGAGCTGCGGGCGGTCGGTGCGACGACGCTCGACGAGTATCGCACGCACATCGAGAAGGATCCGGCGCTCGAGCGCCGTTTCCAACCCGTGTTCGTGGGCGAGCCGTCGGTCGCGGACACGATCGCGATCCTGCGCGGGCTCAAGGAGCGCTACGAAGCCCACCACGGCGTCCGTATCCGCGACGCGGCTCTCACCGCCGCCGCGGTGCTGTCGGAGCGCTACATCACCGACCGCTTCCTGCCGGACAAGGCGATCGACCTCGTGGACGAGGCCGCCTCGCGCCTGCGGATGGAGATCGACTCCTCCCCCGTCGAGCTCGACGAGGCCGAGCGGCGCGTCCGCCAGCTCGAGATCGAGCTCGCCGCGATGGCGAAGGAGTCGCCGGCCGTGCGCGAGCCCGTCGAGCGCGAGCTCGCCGAGGCGAAGGCCCGCCGCGACGAGCTCGCCGCGCGCTGGGCCGGTGAGAAGGAGGTGCTGGACCGGGTGAAGGAGATCACGCGGCAGATCGACGAGCTGCGGATGGAGGCGGAGCGCGCCGAGCGTCACGGCGACCTGCAGCGCGTGGCCGAGATCCGCTACGGGCTCCTGCCCGCGCTCGAGAAGGAGCTCGCCGAGCGTGGCGAGGCCGTGAAGGCGGCCGAGCCGATGGTCAAGGAGGAGGTCGACGAGGACGACATCGCCGCCGTCGTCGCCTCCTGGACGAAGATCCCCGTCGACCGGCTGCTCGAGGGCGAGGTGCAGAAGCTCGTGCACATGGAGGAGCGGCTGCACCGGCGGGTCGTCGGCCAGGACGCCGCGATCGAGGCCGTCTCGAACGCGCTGCGGCGTGCGCGCTCCGGCCTGCAGGACCCGAACCGCCCGATCGGCTCGTTCGTCTTCCTCGGCCCGACCGGTGTCGGCAAGACCGAGCTGGCCCGCGCCCTCGCCGAGTTCATGTTCGACGACGAGCGCGCCATGGTGCGCCTGGACATGTCCGAGTACATGGAAAAGCACACCGTCTCCCGGCTCGTCGGTGCCCCGCCCGGGTATGTCGGCTACGACGAGGGCGGCCAGCTCACCGAGGCGGTGCGGCGGCGCCCCTACTGCGTCATCCTGCTCGACGAGATCGAGAAGGCCCACGCAGACGTGTTCAACGTGCTGCTGCAGCTGCTCGACGACGGTCGCCTCACCGACGGCCAGGGACGCACGGTCGACTTCCGCAACACCGTCGTGATCATGACCTCGAACATCCGCTCGCAGGAGCACCTGCTCGAGCACTTCCGGCCCGAGTTCATCAACCGCATCGACGAGATCGTCGTATTCGAGCCGCTCACGAGGGAGCAGATCGGAGCGATCGTGGAGCTGCAGCTGGAGCGGTTGCGCAGCCGGCTCGCGGAGCGGAAGATCGCGCTCGAGCTGACCGAGTCGGCGAAGGAGCTGATCGCGGAGGCGGGCTGGGATCCGGCGTTCGGTGCGCGGCCGCTGAAGCGGGCGATCCAGCGTCTCGTCGAGAACCCGCTCGCGCTCGAGCTGCTCGAGGGGCGGTTCTCCGAGGGCGAAACGGTGCGCGCCTACGCGGACCAGGGCACGATCCGCTTCACGACGGCCGACGAGGAGGCCGCGGTGGGCGTGTAGGCAAACCGGTGCGGTTCCCGGTGCGTAAGCCCTTGCGAAGGACCACCGACGAGGAGGGACGATGAAGACGCTCGCAACCGCAGTCGCTCTCGCGCTCGCGCTCACGGTCGCCGGCGGCTCCCTTGCCGCTACCGCCAAGCGGGGCACCTCCTACCGCGTGACGATGACGCCCCGGCAGGAGGTGCCGCCGCCCGCCGCCCCGGCCGGGGCTGCCGGGGTGTTCACGGCAACCGTGGCCGACGCGGGCGCGCTGCGGTCGATCCGGTGGACGCTCACCTTCCGCAACCTGAGCGGCAAGGCCGTCGCGGCGCACATCCACGCGGGCAAGCGGGGCGTCGCCGGCGGCGTCCTGCTCGCGCTGTGCGCCCCCTGCAAGACCGGTGCCACGGGCCGCGCGACGATCGCCAGGGACACCGCCGACGCGCTCGAGCGCGGCACCGCCTACGTGAACGTCCACACGGCGAAGAACGCGGCCGGCGAGATCCGCGGGCAGATCGTCAAGCCCGCCGCGTCCGTCTCGCGCTACTAGGACGTCGTGATGCCGGGAGGGCCGGCCGTCGTCCTCCCGGCATCCGCTCGCGCGGACGCCGCCGTCACAGCGAGCCTCTAGGATCGGCGTCCCTGGTCGACCGAGGAGAGTGCGAGCGCCATGCCGGAGATCCTGATCGCCGCCGCCACGGAGCGTGAGCTGTGCGGCCGTGACGGCCTCGTCTGCGGTGTCGGCCCGGTCGAGGCCGCCGCGGCGGTCGCACGCGCGCTCGCGCTGCGCGACTGGAAGGCTGTCCTCCACGTCGGGGTCGCCGGCGCTCGCGGCATCGCGCCCGGGACGCTCGTGATCGGCGCCGAGGCCGTCTACTGCGATCTCGTCGCAGCGATCCGCGTCGTCGATCGGGTCGCCGCCGATCCCGGGCTCGTCGAGGCCGTGCGCCGCGCCCTTCCCGACGCGCCGGTCGTTGCGATCGGCACGAGCGCGGCGGTCGGCGGCGCCGGGCGCGGGGTGCCGGTCGAAGCGATGGAGGGCTTCGGCGTGCTGCGCGCCGCCGCGCTCGCCGGCGTGCCGGCGGTCGAGGTGCGAGCGATCTCGAACGCGGTCGGCGAGGCCGACCGCTCGACCTGGCGGATTCCCGACGCGCTCGCGGTGCTCGACCGCGCGCTCCCCGCGCTCGTCGACGCTGTCGCGTCTCGGTGATAGGGGCGGGCTGCTCGCTCGCCCTGCCCGCTACGGTTGTGGCGATGCCGCGCCCACGCTATGCCAGGACGAGCGGGCCGCTGCCGCCGGCGCTGCCGCCGGAGACGCGGACGGTCGGCCAGCTCGTCGCCGAGACGCTGAAGCTGTACGGCGACAGGTTCTGGCTCGCGCTCCCGCTCGGCCTCGTCATCGCGGTCGCCGACCAGGTGTCGCTCGGCCTCGACGTGGCGGGGCGGATCGCCGTGCTCGTCGCTGCGGCGCCGCTCCTCAGCCTGGCCTACGCCTGGGGTGCGGTGCTCGCCGGCGGCGCCCGGCCCGCGAGACGCACCTGGCTCGTCGCGCTCGGCACCGGAACGATCGTGTTCCTGCCCGCGGCCTTCCTGCTCCCGTGGTTCTCGCTCGCGGCGATCGTGCTGCTCGCGCTGTTCGGCAACGCCGTGCCGGCGGCCGTGATCGAGCAGCGCGGCCCCGTCTCGGCGCTTGCCCGCTCGCTCGAGGTCGCTCGTGCCGACCTCGTGCACGCGCTCGGGGGGCTCGCCACGCTGATGCTGCTGTTCGGGCTGACGCGGCTGGCGATGGGGTTCCTCTTGCGCGCCCAGGCGGATACCACGCTGCGCGTGGCGATCTTCCTGGCCGACACCGTGCTCGGCCCGATCCTGTTCCTCGGCGGAGCGCTGCTGTTCGTCGATCTTGCGGCGCGGGTGGGAACGACGCGGCCGGGCCGCCGGACGGCGCGCCTCGCCCCGCGCGATGGCGCTCCGCCGGCGGAGTAGGCTCTGCGGGCCGGCCACCCGCGGCAAGGAGGAGCCGATGCCGATCTACCTGATGCTGACGACGCTGACCGGGAAGGGCGTGCAGACGCTGAAGTCCAACCCGGGCCGGCTGCGCGAGGTCAACCGCGACGTCGAGGAGCTGGGAGCGCACGTGCTGCACCAGTGGGCCTCGCTCGGCGCCTACGACTTCGTCAACGTCGTCGAGGCGCCGGACGACCTCACGATCGCCCGCGTGTCGGTCGCGCTCGGCGCGCGCGGCAGCGCCAAGATCGAGTCGCTGCCGCTCGTCGAGGTGGACGCGCTCCTGCAGTCGCTCGAGGGCTGAGCCTGGATCCGCCGATCCGCGCGCGGCGGCCGTCGCTCAAGGGCGCAGCCGGAAGCCGATGGGCTCGGGGTCGAGCGCGAGCGGGCTCGTCGGGAGACCCGGCCGCGGATCGAGGTTGAACGCGCCGGGGGCGACGTCGTTCGGGCTGCCTGGGTGGAACAGCGCCGCCAGCAGCTGGATCTGGCCGCGGCCGCACCCGAGCTCGAACTGGCCGCCGCCGTAGGCGTCGATGCCGCGCGCGGCACAGTGGTCGTAGGCGGCGAACAGACGCTGCAGCGAGCCGAACCGCGACGGCTTCAGGTTGACCGTCCGCGGCGGCCAGGGCAGCCCGTCGATGTCCTCGACCGAGTGGATGATCGCGTCCCACGTGACGCGCTCCCGGTGCGGCTCGAGCACCGCCTCCGTCTCCGGCGTGAGCGCGGGATCCTCGAGCCACGCGCCGGGCAGCCCCTCGGCGACGAGCCGGTACAGCGCCGGGTCGGGCTGCGTGTCGACGCTCGTGCCGCGGTAGCGGCCCTTGAAGTCGACCGCGACGACGGCCCCTGTCGCTGCGAGCTCGGCGATCAGCTGCGCCGACCAGTCGGCGGTCGCGTCGAGCTTGAAGCGCAGATCCGGGTAGAGGGCAAGCCAGGCGTGCAGGCGCTCGCTCGTCGCCGGCGTGCCGAGCCGCATCGAGACGACGAACGTGAGCGCCGCCGGCGCTCGTCCGACGGCGTCCTCGAGGGAGCGCCCGGCCTGACGGAGAGCGAGGTCGAGGGCGGCGCTCTCGAAGCCCCAGCGGCGGTAGTCGAGGGAGGCGTGCTGTGCCGGCTCGTGGTCGAAGAGCGGTTGGCCGCCGAGGTGCTCGGAGAAGGAGTCGAGCGTCCACGTGCCTGCGAGCGGCAGCACGCAGCTGCGCTGCTGCTGCCGGTCGTGCTCGCCGGCGTCGTAGGTGACGTCCTCGCCCAGCCCTTCCTCGCCCGCGCCGGCCAGCCGGATCACCGTCGTCTTGCGCAGGAAGTCGCTCGAGATCTTCTGCTCGAGAACCTCGAGCGCGTAGCCCTCGATCGTCAGCGGCAGGTCGCGGACTGCGTCGTACAGGCTCAGAGCGCGGCCTGCTCGAGTGCCGCGTACGCGACGGCGATCTCGCCCGCGAGGCCGGCGTTGGCGACGATGAGGTCGCGGTTGACGCGGCGGGTCTCGCCTGCGGAGTGCTCGTGCAGGTACGCGAGCACGAACGGGGTCACGCCCTGGCCCGAGACGCCCTGCCGCTCGGCGGCTGCCACGGCTTCCGCGATCAGCCGCTCGACCTCCAGGCTCTCGTCCGGAGGCCGCCCGACGAGGACGGCGTTGCCGCCCAGGCGCCAGTGCGCGTCGGCGATGCGCGCGATCTCTGCGGCGCTCTCGACGCGCGCCGAGACGGGGGGGCCGCCGTCGGCCTGATAGAAGAGCGGCAGCGTGTCCGTGCGGTAGCCGAGGACGGGAACGCCGAGCGTCTCGAGCAGCTCCACGGTGGCCGCCACGTCGAGCAGCGACTTAACGCCGGACGACGCGATCACGGTGGGGATACGGGCGGCCGCGCCGAGGTCGGCGGAGACGTCCGGCGGCGTCGGAAAGCCGCGGTGAACTCCGCCGAGCCCCCCGGTGCCCATGAAGCGGATGCCGACGGCCGCCGCCGCCGTCAGCGTCCCCCCGACCGTCGTCGCCCCGACCGCGCCCTGCACCGCGCAGACTGCGAGGTCGCGCGGGCCGAGCTTGCGTGCCTGCGGCGTGAAGCGCTCGAGCTGCGACTCCGTCAGCCCGATCCGGATCTTCCCGTCGAGCACCCCCGTGGTGGCGGGGATCGCGCCGGCGGCACGGACGGCTGCCTCGCTGCCGAGACCGACCTGGACGCCGTCCGGCGCCGGAAAGCCGTGCGCCACGAGCGTGGTCTCGAGCGCGACGACGGCGCGCCCGTCCTCGAGCGCGGACGCCACCTCGTCGCTGACGTGGATCAGGTCGAGCATGCCAGCGAGACTAGTCGTTCCAGGAAACGCGCGACTGCTTGGCAGGCGCAGGGGGGGGGGGCTGCTCGGGGCCGCCTCTCCTGCGGCTGCTGGCACTTCGCCTCTCTTGGACGCTGCTGGCACTTCGCCTCTCTTGGACGCTCTCTTGGCGGCTTCCGCCGGCCCAACCACCCCCAGGGGCACCCCCGGTGCCCCTGACGACACGCTAGCGGTGATCCGGTGCCGGGACCGCGCCGCCTCTGTGTCGTCTTCGTGTCCTGCGCGCGCGGGCGTGCCGGAAGGACGCCGCCGGGCGTCCCGCACCTGACAGGCTCCGCACCGGGCGGGCTGCACTCCCGGCATGGCGTGTGCTCCGGGGTGGGTGGCCCGCCCGTTCTTCGCGCCCCGCGTTCCCGTCCCGGCGCGCGTCCCCGTCGCGCCCCGCTCCTCTCGTTGCGTCCCGCCCGTCCCGCCCCGCGTCGCGGCAGCGCGCCCTCCCGGCCGGTCCTCCGGGTCAGGACGCGGGCATCGAGCCTGCCTGCTGCACGCAGCGGGCCGCCGCCGCAAGCGCGAGCTCGGGCCCGCCGACGATGAACCCGGCCGCGAGCGCGTCGCCGGCGCCGGTCGAGTCGACGACGCGCCGTACCGGCAGCGCGGGCCGCTCGTCGCCGTCGAACGAGCAGCCTCGCGCCCCGCGCTTCAGGATCCAGGCGCTGCCGGGGATCGGTCCGCCGACGATCGCGTCCTCGTCCTCGTTGGCGAACACGATCTCGGGCGCGATCTCCTCCACGAGGCGGCGGAACGCCGGCGCCCCGGCATCGCGGATCGCGCTCCACGACGACAGGTCGACGCTCACCCGCGCTCCGCGGGCGCGTGCGAGCTCGACGGCGCGCAGCGCGGCGAGCCGCACCGGGTCGCGCAGCAGCGCGTACCCCGATACGTGCAGGTGCTCGCAGCCGTCGAGCCACGCGGGGTCGAGCTCGTCGGGCCGGAACGAGGGCGCGACGCCGCGGTCGGAGCACATCGACCGGTCGCCGTCCGGGTCGACGAGAGAGACGATGACACCGCTTCCCTCCGGCTCCACGGGACCTGCGAGGTCGACGCCGTACGCCGCTACGCGCTCTCCCGCGAGCCGGCCCGCGTCGTCGGCTCCCCGCTTGCCGATGAACCGTGCGGCGCCGCCGAGCGCGGACACCCAGGCGGCGACGTTTGCCGCCTGGCCGCCGGGTCGCAGCACGACCCGCGAGGTTGCGTCCGCGCCCCGGGCGAGCGGCTGCTGCAACCGCACGATCACGTCCAGCACGAGGTCGCCGAAGCAGCACGTCAGCATCGCCTACGATCCTCGCATGGACGGGAAGAAGCGGCAGAGGCGACTGCGCTCGTATCTCATCGGCGGCGTGCTCGGCGCGTCGGCGGCCGTCGCGGCCGCGCGGCGGATGCGGCCCCGGCGCTCGCGCCGGCAGGCCGCGACCGGGCTCGGGGCGTTCGAGAGCGCCCCCTGCTACCGCGAGTTGCTCGAGCGCGAGCGCAGCGACGGCCCGTAGCCGCGTGACGCGCGGTCGGCGCGCTCGATCGTCTGCAGGTTCACGTCGGCATCGCCGATGCCGAGCGCCCGTCCCGCCAGCATCGCGCGCGCCGCGGCGGCGAGGTAGCGGTCGGGCGTCCCGACCGGCGCTTCGGTCTCGATGACGAGAAACGGTCCGAACGCGTGCGTCACGAACATCCCCGGCGGCCCCGGATCGCGGTTCTCGATCTCGAGACGCGGCTTCAGGTTGTTGCGCTCGCTCGCGTCGAGGATCCAGATGCCGCGGCCGAGCGGTCGCGGCTGGCGCCGCAGCACGCGGAGCGTGAGGCGGGCGTCGGCGCGCGGCAGCACCGTGTCGGCGAACGCGCGATTGCGCTCCCACGCGCCCAGGAAGAGCGGCTCGTAGCCGAAGAGCAGGTCGTCGGGCCTGCTCGTGGCGGCGAGGTAGGCCTCCGCCTGGGCACGGGCTGCCTGGCGCTGCGCGGGCTCCCATTCGAACAGGGGAGGTGTTCGCTGCCATGCCCAAGCCACCTCGGCGGCGAGGAGCGCGACGACGATGCCGGCGGCGGCCAGGGGCAGCCGGCGCGCGAGCCGCGTCACGCCCGCAGCGACGAGCACGGCGAAGAGCGGCAGCACGAAGATCAGGTGCCGCGACTCGGGGGAAGCAGACCCGCCCAGCCGCGCGGCGAGGAACGCGACCACCGGTACGAGCGTGGTGCAGAGTGCGAGCTTCCGTGCGTCGGGGTCGACCGTTGCGAGCCCCGCGAGGGCGAGCAGCAGCACCACGGCCAGCACCGGCCACCACCCGGCGCTGAAGTCGCCCGCCGTCTGCCACAGGTAGGTGACGATCGCCGTCGGGCCGCCGAGCTTGTCGCCGCGGCCACCCACGCCGACGTCGAAGCGCCCTGCGAGCACGAGGTCGGTCAGCCAGAAGGGGATCCCGGCCACCGCGACGGCCGCGAACGCCGCGACGGCCGGGCGCAGGCGGTCGCGGCGGGCGAGCAGGACGTAGACGCCCTGCGCGGCGAGCACGAGAGCGCCGTACGGGTGCGCGGCGACGGCGAGGAGGATCGCCGCCGCCCACGGAAGCCACGCGCGCCCACCACGGTCGAGCGCACGCAGCAGCCCCAGGAACGACAGCAACGAGAGGAACAGGAACATGCTGTACATGCGCGCGTAGACGCCGTGGAAGAGGAACGCCCAGCTGCAGGCGACGAGCGCGGTCGCGACGAGCGCGGTACGCCGTTCCGTCAACCGTGCTGCGAGGAGGGCGACGAGCGGGAGGCTCGCGACCGCGAACGCCGCCGACACGAGCCGCGAGCCACCGAGCCCGAAGCCTGCGTGGGCGACACCCCAGGCGAACAGGAAGTGAAGCGGCGCTCCGCCCCGATCGCGGGTGACATGGTCGATCACGCCTCCGAGCGAGTCCCGTCCGACGAACAGCGCGAGCGTCTCGTCCTCGTGCGGCGGCCACGCCATCAGCTGGTGCAGGAGGAACGCGGCCGCGACGGCGACGATCACCGAGACGCCGGCTACGACCCCGTGCGCGGAGGCGAACGAGCGCGCCGCCGGCGTCCACGGCCGTCCGTCCGTCCGTGCCTCGACGCTCTGCGTCATCGCGTTTCCCGCCGCATCGTCGCTGGTAGATTGGCGCTCGTATGCCGATCTACGAGTACCGGTGCCCGAACGGGCACACCTTCGAGATCTTCCAGCGGATGAGCGATCCGCCGGCCGAGGTCTGCCAGACCTGCGGGCGCGGCCCCGTGGAGAAGATCCTGTTCCCGGTCGCTGTTCACTACAAGGGGTCGGGCTTCTACTCGACCGACTACGGGCGCGGCGGCAAGAAGGCCGTGAAGGACGCGGACGGAAGCGGCTCGGGCGAGAAGAGCGAGAAGAGCGAGAAGAAGGAGCCGGCGAAGGACGGTGCCGCGGGCTCCGGCTCGAGCGACAAGAAGCCCGCCTCGGCGGACTGAAGTGCGTGGGCGCGGCCGGCGCTCACAGCGGCCGGTCGCCGACCACGCAGCCGGGGGCGTAGGGGAGGCCCCTGGGCGGCGCGAGCGGCGCCGACCGCCCGGTGAACATCGCCACCGTGGCGACGTTGTCCTCGGAGCCGAAGATGACGGACTGCCCGTCGGCGGTGCCCGGCTCGCCGCCGAGGCGGCAGTGCAACGCACCGGCGCTGTCTGCCCGGAAGTACGCCCATCCGAGCTGCAGCACCTGGCCGGCGCTGAGATCGGTGGCGAGCGGCTTCACGATCGTGCCCCCGACGAACGGCAGCTTCACGGCGGTGCCGAGGGAGGTCACCCGGTCAGCGGTCGCCTGGATCACCTGCTGCTGGCGGCGGGCGCGGTCGAAGTCGGTCTCGGAGCGGTCGAGCAGGTTCTCGCGGATGCGCGCGTAGACGAGCGCACGCTGCCCGCTCATGTGCTGCCGGCCCTTCTCGAAGCGCCAGCCCTGCCAGGACGCGCAGCGCTGTGAGGTCGCATAGGGGCAGTCGAAGCGGTTCGACCGGATCGGCCGGGAGACGTTCACGTCGATGCCGCCGACGGCGTCGATGAGCTCGCGGAAGCGGTCGAAGTCGACGAACGCGACGTGGTCGATCTCGAGGCCCGTGAGGGCCTTCACGGTCCTCAGCGTGAGCGCCGGCCCACCGCGCTGGAACGCGGAGTTGATCTTCGCGGAGCCGTAGCCGGGGATCTCGACGCGGAGGTCGCGTGGGATCGACAGATAGGCGAGGCGGTGCGTGCGCGGATCCGTGCGGATCAGCATGATCGAGTCCGAGCGGTTGGCGCCGGCCCGCCCCACCTGGGTGCCGCCGTCGGTGCCGAGCACGAGGATGGTGGCCGGCGTCGCGGTCAACAGGCCGCCCCGGTGCGACAGCTCGGCGGCGACCGACCGTGGCACGCGCGCGTTTGCGTCGCGGATTCCGCGGGCAAAGGAGAGGTAGCTCGTCGCGAGCCAGACGCCGGCGAGGAGGAGCAGCGCGGCGAGGGCGAGGGTGATCCTGCGACCCCAGTGCCGCTCCTTCGGCCCGCGCTCGGGGCTGCCGGCCGCCCCGGCTTCCTGCTGCCGCTTCGCAGGCGCGTGGCGCTGGAGGGGGACCCTGCCCTTGGCCCGTCCGCCGCGGTAGACGCGGTAGGGCTTCTCTTGTTCGGGCATCCGGGCGGATATCGTAGCCGCGCCGTGCACGAAGACCACGTCATCGGTGTCGACCTCGGCGGAACGAAGATCCTCGCCGGCCTCGTCGGCCGCGACGGCTCGATCGGCCGCACGATCGAGATCCCGACGCCGGACGGGCCACAGCAGGAGGTGCTCGCCGCGATCGATGCCACCGTCGAGGATCTCCTCGCCGACGGCGCGGCGGCGATCGGCTACGGCGTGCCGCTCAACATCGATCGGCGCACGGGCATCGCGCTGCGCGCGACGAACCTGCCGCTGCACGACGTGCACTTCCCGAACCGGGCGCGCGAGCGCTACGGCCTGCCGGCGGGCGTCGAGAACGACGCCAACGCGGCGGCGCTCGCCGAATGGCGGCTCGGAGCCGGGCGCGGCGTGTCGGATCTCGTCATGCTGACCCTCGGCACCGGCGTCGGCGGCGGGCTCGTGCTCGACGGCCGGCTCTACCGCGGCTGGGCCGAGCTCGGGCACATCGTCGTGGTTGCCGACGGGGAGCCCTGCCAGGGCTCGTGCCACGGGCGCGGCCACCTCGAGGCGGTCGCGTCGGGCCTCGCGGCGGACCGTGCCGCCGCGGCGCTGTACGGGCCGGGCGCCGCGGCGCCGGAGCTCGTACGGCGCGCGCATGCGGGGGAAGCTGCGGCGATCGAGGCGCTCGGCCGCATCGGACATCTCCTCGGCGTCGCGATCGGGTCGCTCGTCAACGTGTTCGATCCGGATGTCGTCGTGATCGGCGGGGGGTTCGGCGCGGCCGCGGGCGAGCTCGTGCTCGGACCCGCGCGGGAGGCGGCGCGGCGCGAGGCGATCCAGCCCGCGGACGAGACGCTCCGCATCGTCGAGGCACGGCTGGGCGAGGACGCAGGGCTGATCGGTGCCGGGCTCGTGGGATTCGAGGCGCTCGACGGGGAGCGCTGATGCCGCTCGCGGTCTGCGCCACGCCGATCGGGAATCTCGAGGACGTGACGCTTCGGGTGCTCGCGGAGCTCGCCGCGGCCGACGTCGTCCTGTGTGAGGACACGCGCAGGACGCGCATCCTGCTCGGCCGCCACGGCATCGTCGCGCGGCTCGTCTCCTACCGGCAGCACAACGAGGCCGCCCGTGTGGCGGAGCTGCTGCCCCGCCTGTCCGCCGGAGAGCGGATGGCTCTCGTCTCCGACGCGGGCCTGCCCGGCATCAACGACCCGGGCATCCGGATCGTCGTGGCGGCGCTCGAAGCCGGGGTGCGGGTGACCGTGCTGCCGGGGGCGTCCGCGGTCGAGACGGCGCTCGTCGCGAGCGGGCTCGCGGGCGAGCAGTACCGGTTCGTCGGGTACCTGCCGCGGCGTGCGGCCGAGCTCGCGGCGCTGTGGAGCGAGCTCGCAGGCTGGCCGCACCCCGTGGTGGCCTTCGAGTCGCCGCGGCGACTCGGAGCCTCGCTCGCGAGCCTGGCGGTCGTCGACCCGGGTCGCGTGGTCGCCGTCTGCCGCGAGCTGACGAAGGCGTTCGAAGAGGTCGTGCGCGGCACCGCCGCGGCGCTCGCGGAGCGGTATCGCGAGGCGCCGAAGGGCGAGATCACGCTCGTGATCGGCCCGGCGCCGGACACGGGCAGGCCGGACACCCGGGACGCCGCCGCCGTCGCCGAGCTCGTCGCCGCCGGGACGCCCAGGCGGGTCGCCGTCGACGTCGTCGCGCGACTCACCGGCTCGCCGCGCAACGAGCTCTACCGCTCTTCGTTGTAAGCAAGATTGACAATGTCCGGCACGTGCGCTAGGCTCGCCTTCGATGTTGTCTCAATAGAGAACAGGAGGTGTATCCATGCGCCGCTTCGCCCTCGGGCTCTTTCTCGTGGCAGCGCTCGCGTGGGCTCCTGCGGCCTCCGCGTGGACGTGGCCGCTGGCAGGTCCGGTGCTGCGCCCCTTCTCCCTGGGCACGGATGCCTATGCGGCCGGGCAGCACCGCGGGGTCGACGTCCAGGGAGCGGGCGGCGAGCCGGTGCGCGCGCCGGCGGCGGGGGAGGTGACGTTTGCGGGCACGGTGCCGACCCATGGGCGCACCGTCACGATCCACACGCCTGACGGGCTCGCGGTCTCGCTCACGCACCTGGGTGAGGTCGGCGTCGTAAAGGGAGATGAGGTCGCGGAGGGTGCGCCGCTCGGCAGCGCGGGCGCGAGCGGCGAGACGGAATGGCCGACCCCGTATGTGCATCTCGGCATCCGCGCGGGGTCGGGCGCCGGCGACTACGTCGACCCGATGACGCTCCTGCCGGGTCGCGCGCTGAAGCCGCCGCCCACCGTGAGCCCGTCTCCGGACGTTGTCTCCGTCCCCGCCTCGGATCCTGCGGCCGCTGCCACGCCGGTCTCGACTGCCCCCGCCGTGCTGCCTCCGGGTGAGCCCGTCGCTGCGGGTCCTCCGGCTGCGGCGTCCCCCGGCGCTGCGGCTGCCGTCGCTCCTGCGAGCGCCGACAGCGCTGCGCCGGCGGCCTGGGACGCTGCGCTGCGCGCTCGAGAAGCGGGAGCTGACGACCTGTCAGCTCGGGCATCCACACCGGCCGCGCGGGCGCTGGAAGCAGACGGGAGCGCGCCAGCGCCGGTCCTTGTGAGCGGCGCTTCCCGGCGTGCCGCGGCGGCGGGCGCTGCGGTGCCCGCGGCGCCCCGCCCGCAGGGGGCGCTGCTCGAGTCGTCGCGTGCTCCCGGGCGCCCATCGCCGGCACCTGCGGGCCCGGCGGGCGGTCCGAGGGTGGAGCCGGCGGCGCCGGCAGCGATGCGCGCCCAACGTCGGCGCCCGAAGGGCGAGAGCGGCGCACCTACCGCTGCCCCCGCGGCGGAAGGTCGTAGCGACCCCGGTGATCCACGACCGGCGCGGCAGCGGCGGGTGCGTCGCCACCACCAGACGTGGGCGGTCACGGGAGGCGCGCTCTCCACAGAGCATCAGCGGGCCGCAGCGTCCCGCGGTGACCGCCGGTTCTCCCTCTGGCCGCCGCTGCCGGTCATCGCAGCCCTCGCACTCGGGGCCCTGGTGGCGCGCCGCCGTAGAATCGACGGAGATGGAGCGCTACTACGTCACCACGCCGATCTACTACGTCAACTCGACACCCCACATCGGGCACGCGTACACGACGATCGCGGCGGACATCCTGGTGCGTCACCAGCGCCAGCGCGGGCGCGACACGTTCTTCCTCACGGGCGTGGACGAGCATGCGGCGAAGGTCGCGCGGGTGGCAGCCGAGCAGGGGCTCTCTCCGCAGGAGTACGCCGACCGCATCGCGGTCGCATGGCGCGAGCTGCCCCGACGCATCAACGCCTCGAACGACTTCTTCATCCGCACGAGCGACGAGGAACACAAACGGTTCGTGCAGGGATTCCTGCAGAAGCTGTACGACAACGGACACGTCTACCAGGACGTCTACGCGGGCCTCTACTGCGTCGGCTGCGAGGCGTTCAAGACGGAGGGCGAGCTGGTCGACGGCAAGTGCGCAGAGCATGACCGGGAGCCGGAGTGGATCGAGGAGCGCAACTGGTTCTTCCGTCTGTCGTCGTTCCAGGAGCAGTTGCTCGCGCTCTACGAGCGCCCCGACTTCGTCTTGCCTGCTTTTCGCGCGAACGAGGCGCGGAGCTTCGTCGAGGGCGGCCTGCAGGACTTCTCGATCAGCCGGGCCGGCCAGACGTGGGGGATTCCCATCCCGTGGGACACGGATTCGGTCGCGTACGTGTGGGCCGACGCCCTCGTCAACTACCTCAGCGCGCTCACCTACGCGCGCCCGGGCGAGAACCTCGTGGAGCGGTTCTGGCCCGCCGTGCACCACCTGCTCGCCAAGGACATCCTGCGCTTCCACTGTGTCTACTGGCCTGCGATGCTGCTTGCTGCCGGCTACGAGCCGCCGAGGCAGCTGTTCGTGCACGGGTATCTTCTCCTCGACGATCGGAAGATCTCCAAGTCGCTCGGGAACGTCGTCGACCCGCTCGACCTGATCGAGATCTACGGCGCCGACCCGGTGCGCTTCTGGTGCGCGCGGGCGGTCTCGTTCGGCCAGGACGGAGCAGCCTCGCTCGAGGGGCTGCACGAGCGCTACGAGCGGGAGCTCGGCAACGATCTCGGCAACCTCCTCTCACGCACGACGGCGATGGTCGCCCGCTACCGCAACGGCACGGTCAGGAAGGCGCCCACGCGCGACTCCGACATCGCAGCGGCGCTCGCGCCGCTCGGCGCCGACGTCGCCGCCCGGCTCGACGCATTCGACGTTACCGGGGCGCTCGAGCGCATCTGGGAGGTGGTGCGCGCGCTCAACCGCTACGTCGAGGCCACCGCGCCGTGGCAGCTCGCCAAGGACGAGGCGCAGGCCGACGCGCTCGACCACGTGCTCTACGACCTGGTCGACGGCATCCGTGCGGTCGCGGTCGCCCTCTCCGCCTACGTGCCGGAGACGGCGGAGCGGGTGCTCGAGGCGCTCCATCAGCCGCTCGAGCTCGCATGGGCCGAGGTCGCCTACGGCCGCACCGGCGACGTCGAGGGAATCGAGGCGGCACCGCCGCTGTTCCCGCGACTCGACGCGCCGGCGCCTGCCGCGTGATCGACACGCACGCGCACCTCGACGCCTGCGAGGAGCCTGCGGCGCTCCTCGTCGAGCGCGCGCGCGCGGCCGGCGTCACACGGATCGTGACCGTGGGCACGGGTATCGACTCGTGCCACGCCGCCCTTGCCATCGCCGAGGCGAACGCCGGTGTCTGCGCCGCCTTGGGCATCGACCCGCACCAGGCCGGGGCGGCCGCCGGCCAGATCGGCGAGCTCGCAGCGCTGCTCGAGCACCCACAGGCGGTCGCCGTCGGTGAGACGGGGCTCGACTACTTCCACGATCTCGCGCCACGTTCTTCCCAGCGGCGCCTGTTCGAGCGCCAGCTCGAGCTCGCCGCCGCAGTCGGCAAGCCGGTCGTGATCCACACGCGCGACGCCGACGACGACACCGCGGCCATGCTCGCGGGCTTCCCGGGCACGGTCGTGCTGCACTGCTTCTCGGCGCCCGGGCTTCTCGACACGGCGATCGACCGCGGCTACTACGTGTCGTTCGCCGGCAACGTCACCTTCCCCCGGGCCGGCGAGCTGCGCGAAGCCGCCACGCACGTCCCCGACGACCGCATCCTCGCCGAGACGGACAGCCCCTACCTCGCCCCGCAGCCCGTGCGCGGCACGCGCAACGAGCCGGCGCACGTCGTCCACACCCTGACCGCGCTCGCCGCCGTGCGCGGCGCCGACGCGGCCGCGCTCGGGCGGCAGATCGACGCCAACGCGACCGCGGCCTTCGCCCTGCCCGCCCCGTGAGCCGCATCGCCGCCAGGAAATCGCTCGGCCAGCACTTCCTCGCCGACGACAACATCCTCGGCGTCATCGAGCGGCTCGCCGAGCTCGATGCGGCCGACGTCGTGCTCGAGGTCGGGCCGGGCCTCGGTGCGCTCACGCGGCGGCTCGCGGACCGCGTCGCGCACGTCCACGCGGTCGAGCTCGACCGCTCGCTCGAACCGCACCTGGCAGGGCTCGCGGCGCGGCCGAACGTGAGCCTCGTGTGGGGCGACGCGTTGCGCCTCGACCTCGCCGCGCTCAGCCCGGCAGCCGGCAAGCTCGTCGCGAACCTCCCCTACAACGTCGCGACGCCGATCGTGGCCGAGAGCCTCGGCGGGCTGCCGTCGCTCGAGCTCTGGTGCGTGATGGTGCAGCGCGAGGTCGCCGACCGCTTCTTCGCGCTCCCGTCGACGAAGGCCTACGGCGCCGTGTCGGTGCTCGTGCAGCTCGCCGCGCGACGCACCGGTTTCCACCCGGTCTCCCGGTCCGTGTTCCGGCCGCAGCCGAACGTCGACTCGGCGCTCGTCGCGTTCCGCCGCGTCGGCCTGCCCGAGCGCTTCGACGACGTGCGCCGCGTCGTCGAGGGCGCCTTCGGCCACCGGCGCAAGACGCTCGCGAACGCGCTCTCGCTGAGCGGCGTCGCGACGCGCGAGCGGGCGGTACAGGCACTCGAGGCGATCGGCCACGATCCGGCCGTCCGTGCGGAGGCGCTCCAGCCCGCCGAGTTCGTCGCTCTCGAGCTGGCGCTGCGATGAGACGGGCGCCTGCTCCGGCCAAGATCAACCTCTCGCTCGTCGTCGGGCCCCTCCGCGACGACGGCAAGCACGAGGTCGCGACCGTGCTCCAGCGCGTCGACCTCGGAGACTGCGTTTCGCTCTCCGCCGCGCCCGTCCTCGACGTCGTCGGCTTCGACGGCGACACGATCGTGCGCGCGGCGCTCGCGGCGCTCGCACGCAGGGCGGGCGTCGAGCCGCGCTGGCTCGCGCGCATCGCGAAAGCGATCCCCGTCGCCGCAGGCCTCGGCGGCGGCAGCTCCGACGCCGCCACCGCGCTGCGACTCGCGAACGACATGCTGCCCGAGCCGCTGGCCGTCGACGATCTCGCCGCCGTGGCCGCCGAGATCGGAGCCGATGTCCCGTTCTTCCTGCGCCCAGGGCCCCAGCTCGGCACAGCGGACGGCACCGTGCTCGCGCCGCTCGACCTGCCGCAGGACTACTGGGTCGTGCTCGTCCTCCCCGACGGTGCCGTCAAGGCATCGACCGCCGACGTCTACCGGCGCTTCGACGAGCGCGACGGGATGCGCGGCTTCGAGGAGCGGCGCGCCGCGCTCGTCGACGCGCTCGCCGCCGCGCGGCGCGCACGCGACCTCGCCACGTTGCCCGGCAACGACCTCGCCTCCTCGCCGCTCGCGGGCGCCCTGCTCGAGCATGGCGCCTTCCGCGCCGACGTGAGCGGCGCCGGCCCGAGCGTCTACGGCCTCTTCCTCGAGCAGCGCCGGGCGGAGGCGGCCGCGCGCACGCTGAGAACAGTAGGCAGAACCTGGGTGACCGCCCCCTTCCGGGACGGCTGAGCCCCTTCTCGTCGGCTACATTGCAGTCCATCGACGCGCTCGCTCTCGTCCCCACGCTGCATTCGAATGTCGGGCTGGGGGTGGGAGCCGCCCCCAACGTTCCTCCGCTTCCCCGACCATGATCGACCGGCGCATCGTCGACGTCCTGCAGTCCGCGGTCGTGCAGCTCCTGCGGGCGCCCGGCCAGACGGAGATGCTCGGCGCCCTGCTCGACTGCGTCGCCCGCCTGGTGCCGTACGACTCGGCGACGGTCATGCTCGTGGACGACGACGGCGTGTTCAGGATTCACGCCGCGCGCGGCTACGAGCGCTTCACGGACGAGCGATCCGTCCGTGCCATCGCCATCGACCAGGCGCGCAACCCGCTTCTGCGCACGATCGTGACGGAGCGGGCGGGCCTGCTCGTGCCGGATGCGCACGCCGACCCGCGGTGGGAGAGAGTGCGCGGCGCCGAGCACGTGCTGAGCTGGATCGGCGTGCCGCTCGTCATCGAGGGCCGCGTGATCGGCGTCTACTCGGTGGACAAGGCGGAGGCCCGCTTCTTCACGGAGGAGCATCTGAGGCTCGTCGAGCACCTCGCTCCCTACGCGGCCGTGGCGATCGAAGAGGCACGGGTGATCGAGCGCCTCGAAGGGGAGATCGCCGAGCGCCGCAAGGCGGAGCGTCGCGCCCTGGGCCACGGCCTCGTTCTGCAGCAGATCGCCCGGCGCGAGCCGCTCGCGCACATCCTCGCCTCCCTCACCCTGCTCGTCGAGGAGGAGGCGCGCGGCGCCCTCTGCTCCATCCTGCTCGCCGACGGCGAGGGGCGCCTGCGGCACGGCGCTGCTCCCAGCCTGCCGCGGAGCTACGTGGAGGCGATCGACGGCATCCCCATCGGGCCGGGCGCCGGCTCCTGCGGAGCGGCCGCGTTCCGCGGCGAGCCGGTCGTCGTCGAGGACATCTCCGTCGACCCGCGCTGGGACGACTACCGCGAGGCCGGGCTGGCGGCCGGTCTCGCCGCCTGCTGGTCGACGCCGATCGCCGACTCGGAGGGGAGGGTGGTCGGCACCTTCGCCGTCTACCACACGCGACCCGCCCTACCGGACGACGAGCAGCTGTCGCTGATCGAGACGGCGACGCAACTCGCCGGGATCGCGATCGAGCAGGATGCGACGCAGCGAGCGCTGCGCGAGAGCGAGAGCAGGCTCTCGCAGATCCTCGATGCGCTGCCGGTCGGCGTGCTGGTGATCGATCCCGCCGGTGCGCCGACGTTCGTCAACGCCGCCGGCGTCGAGATGCTCGGGCCGGTGACCGCGCCGGGCGCGGCGGTCGAGCAGTCCCTCCCTCTCCTCGATGTCCGCCGCGCCGGATCGGGCGAGCCGTACCCGGCGCACGAGCTCCCTCTCGCCCGCGCGCTCGCGGGTGAGAAGTCGCGCGCCGACGATCTCGAGCTCGAGGGGCCGGACGGCATCGTGCCGCTCGAGATGCTGGCGGCCCCGGTCTACGATGCCTCCGGCCGTATCGCGTTCGCCTGCGCCGCGTTCAGCGACATCCGCGAGCGGCTCGAGGTGGAGCAGCGGCTGGCGCAGTCGCAGAAGCTCGACGCCCTGGGCCAGCTCGCCGGCGGCATCGCGCACGACTTCAACAACATCCTCACCGCCGTCGGCGGCTATGCCGCGCTCGTGCTCTCCACCTACGCGCCGGGCGATCCCCGTGCCGCCGACGTGGGCGAGATCGTGCGCGCCTCCGAGCGGGCCGCGGCGCTCACGCAACAGCTGCTCACCTTCAGCCGCAGGCAGGTGATCCGGCCTGCCCCGATCGACGTCGCGCAGGCCGTCACCGAGCTCGAGAACATGCTGCGCCGGCTGATCGGAGGGGACATCGAGCTGCGCATCCGCACGGACTCCGGCCCCGCCCTCGTCTGCGCCGACGCCAGCCAGCTCTCGCAGGTGATCGTCAACCTCGTCCTCAACGCGCGCGACGCCATGCCCGGCGGGGGCGTGCTGACGATCGACGTCTCGGGCGCCGCTCTCGGCGAGCCCCAAGCCGGGACCGAGACCGGCGCGGCGGCCGGGAACAGGGGCGAGCCCGCGCCGCGGCGGTACGTGTCGCTCGCCGTCTCGGACACCGGCGTCGGCATGGACGCGGAGACGATGCAGCACCTGTTCGAGCCGTTCTTCACGACGAAGCCGGCCGGGTCGGGCACGGGGCTCGGGCTGGCGACGGTGCACGGCATCGTCAAACAGGGAGGCGGGTGCGTCGCCGTCCGCAGCGAGCCGGGCGAGGGCGCCACGTTCACCGTCTACCTGCCGGCGCTCGCCGACGCCGGCGCCGCGGCCGACATCCCAACCGCCGGGGGCGCCTGACGTCCTCCTGCGGCGCGCGCACGGCGTGTGAGGTCACGGCCGCCCGTTACACTCTTGTCCCGATTCACTGGGGCGTGGCCAAGCGGTAAGGCAACGGGTTTTGGTCCCGTGATCCCAGGTTCGAATCCTGGCGCCCCAGCCAAACGTGCCCACCATGTCCGAATCCCGCAAGCTCGCAGCAGTCGTGATGGCCGGCGGCCTGGGCACGCGCATGCGCTCCGCGACGCCCAAGCACCTCCATCCGATCCTCGGGCGCCGCATCGTGGACTGGATCGTCGAGGCGGCGCGCCCGCTCGCCGCCGACCCGCTCGTCGTCGTCGCGTCGCCGGAGACCGCCGACCGCTTCGACGGCCTCGCCGTTGCCGTGCAGGAGCGGCCTCTCGGCACCGGCGACGCGGTGCGGAGCGCGCGCGCGGCGCTCGCCGGCGCCGACGAGGTGCTCGTGCTCTCCGGCGACACGCCGCTTCTCACCACCGGGCTGCTCGCCGATCTCGTCGAAGCGCACCGCTCCAGGGCTGCCGCCGCCACGGTGCTCTCGTTCCTCCCGGCCGACATCCGCAGCTACGGGCGCATCGTGCGCGACCGCGACGGCGACCTGCAGGCGATCGTCGAGGCCGCCGACGCGACCCCCGAGCAACTGGCGATTCCCGAGGCGAACTCGTCCATCTACGTCTTCCGAGCCGACCTGTTGTGGCCTGCGCTCGAACGCCTCACGCCGGTCAACGCACAGGGCGAGCTGTACCTCACCGACGCCGTCCGCGACCTCGTCCAGGCAGGGCACCGCGTCGCCGTCCATGTCGCTCCCGACCCAGCCGAGACGGAAGGGATCAACACGCGCGCGGAGCTCGCAGCCGCGGCAGCCGTCCTGCGCGACCGCATCAACGAGCGCCACATGCTCGCCGGCGTCACGATCGAGGATCCCGCCAGCACCTGGATCGAGCCCGCCGTCGAGATCGCGGCCGACGTGGTCGTGCGGCCGTTCACCGTCCTCGAAGGCGCGACGCGCGTCGCGCCGGGCGCGCGCATCGGCCCACACGCGGTCGTCGTCGACGCCGTCGTCGGCGAAGGTGCGCTCGTGGGGCCGTTCTGTTACCTTCGCCCCGGGACAGTGCTGGGGCCGAACTCCAAGGCGGGAACGTTCGTCGAGCTGAAGAACTCCCGCCTGGCAGAGGGCGCGAAGGTGCCGCACCTCTCCTACATGGGCGACGCCGAGATCGACGAGCGCACGAACGTCGGTGCAGGATCGATCACCGTCAACCTGCCGCACAAGAAGGGGTCGAAGAAGCAGAGAACGAAGATCGGGCGAGACGTCAAGGTCGGCGTCGGCACGATCTTCGTCGCTCCCGTCACGATCGGCGACGACGCGTGGACGGCGGCCGGATCGGTCGTCACCGACGACGTCCCCGACAACGCACTCGTCGGATTCCCGCCGAGACAGACGATCAAGGAGGGTCGAGGTGGAAAGCGGGACGATTGAGCAGACGCTGCCGGGGTTGGGCGGGCACGCCGGTCCCGGCCCCGCGACCGTCGGCCGCGCGATCGGGGTGACCCCGAACAAGCGGCTGACGCTCGTCTCCGGGCGCTCGAACCCCGACCTCGCCCGCGACATCGCGAAGCTCCTCGGCTGCGAGCTCGGGCAGGTGACCATCAAGACGTTCGCCAACGGCGAGACATACTGCCGCTACGAGGAGTCGATCCGCGGCGCCGACATGTTCATCGTGCAGACCGCTTCGATCCCGGTCGACCAGCACCTGATGGAGCTGCTGATCATGATCAACGCCGCCAAGCTCGCCTCCGCGAAGCGGATCACCGCCGTCATCCCCTGGTACTTCTACGTGCGCCAGGACAAGAAGTCGCGGCCGCGCGAGCCGATCACGGCGAAGCTCGTCGCCGACCTGCTGCAGACCGCCGGCGCCGACCGCGTGCTCACGATGGACCTGCACGCCGGACAGGTGCAGGGCTTCTTCGAGATTCCCGTCGACCACATGACGGCGGTACCGATGTTCGCCCAGTACATCCGCGACCTCAACCTCGGCGAGGGTCTCGCGGCCGTCTCGCCCGACACCGGCCGTGCGAAGCTCGCGAGCAAGTTCGCCGAGATGATCGGCGGCGACCTCGTCATCCTCAACAAGGTGCGCCCCGCCCACAACGAGGCCAAGGTCACGACCGTGATCGGCGACGTCGAGGGCAAGGTCGCCGTCATGACCGACGACGTCGTCGACACCGCCGGCACGCTCGTGGCGGGAGCGACCGCCCTCAAGGAGGCCGGCGCCGTGCGGGTGTACGCGTGCGCCACGCACGGGCTCTTCAACGGGCCGGCGCTCGAGCGCATCGCCGCGAGCCAGATCGACAAGCTCGTCGTCACCGACACGGTGCCGATCGATCTGCTCGCCAAGCCCGACAACGTCGAGGTGCTGTCGGTCGCCGGCATCCTCGCCGAGACGATCCACAACGTCTTCTCCGACGACTCCGTCTCGGCCATCTTCGCGGGCGAGAACCAGCTCTTCTAGCGCGAACGGCTCAGGCAGGGCGTCTGAGCCGTTCTGCTACTCATTACCTGCTACTCATTCCGCGACTTGCTGCGCGAGCGGCGTGCCGCTGAAGATGACGATCCGTGGAGCGGCCGCCTCGGCGACACCCGCGGTCGCAGCGAGAATCGCGGCTGTGGCAAGAGGAGCAACGACCAGCCGCCTCATCACACACTCTTACCACGCTGGCGCCGCCGAGGTTCCACTGCCCTGAACGTGAACGCGACGCTCCGGATCGTCGAGCCCTCGCCGGAGAGCTTTGGCGCAAGACCCGGCTGACAATGTCACAGTTGATCTTGGCCGACGCGGTGAGCTGCCTCAGCGGTCAAGGGCCGTGCCGAGCCCGAGCCTGCGCGCCTCCCGGTAGACGCGGTCGGCGACCGCGACGTCTTCGATCGCGAGCCCGAACGGGTTGACGACGATAACCTCGTCCGGCCGGGATCGGCCTTGGCGCGTGCCGATCAGGAGCTCGCCGAGCTCGCCGTCGATCAGCCGGGACCCGGTTGCCGTCGCGGCGTCGCGTGCGTCGGGGCCGCGGATCTGGCCGGCGCGGTGCGGGCGCCCGAGCAGGCGCCGCTCGTCGGCGGCGACGAGCGGCCAGTCGTCGACGAACAGCTTGCCGGCGCGCAGCACCACCTCCGGGAGGGGGTCGTCGAGCGAGACGTTGACGAGGAGCGCGCCGGGATCGAGCCAGTCGTAGTGGATGTAGCCGGAGGTGGCCGTGGTCAGCGGCACGACGAGCTGGGCGCCGCGGATCGCCTGCTCGGCCGAGTCGCAGACGAGGGCTGTGGCGGCAGCCGCGGCGAGCGCGGCGGCCCGCGCGCGGTCGAGGTCGTGGAGGCGGATCTCGCGCAGGTCGGGCAGCCGGTTCGGCAGCAGCTCGAGGTGGCAGCGTGCGAGGGCTCCGGCGCCGAGGATCGCGAGCCGTTCGATCGGGGCTGCGCCGAGGAGGTCGGCGGCGAGCGCGGTGACGGCGGCGGTGCGGAGGCAGGAGATGCGCGCGGCTTCCATGATGCAGAGCGGTCTGCCCGTCTCGTTGTCGAAGAGCAGGGTGAGGCCGCTCGCGCGCGGGAGGCCGCGGCCGGGGTTGGCCGGGTTCGCGTTGATGATCTTGACGCCGGCGCGGCCGTCGACCATGCCGGGCATGCTCAGGCTGCGCAGCGTCTCGCCGGCGTGGCTCCAGGCGAGGTACGCCTCGGCCGGCAAGACCGACTGGCCGCGGGCGTGCGCGGCGAGCGCCGCGGCGACCGCCTCGACGATGTCGATCGTCTCCAGTGCGCGCGCCACCTCGCGGCCGCTGAGGTAGAGGATCGAATCGGCGGCCACGTCAGACGGCGGCGAGCGGCGCGCGCTCGCGGCCGATCGCCTCGACCGGGCCGCGCTCGAGCGAGCCGGGGTCGATGCCGTTGCGGCTGAGCCAGCCGTCGTCGTAGATCGTGCTGGCGTAGCGGTCGCCGCGATCGGGGCAGAGACAGGCGACGCGCACCAGGTCTGGGTCGCGGGCGAGCAGGCGTGCGCAGGCGGCGAGCGCGGCGCCGCTCGAGCCGCCGACGCTGATCCCTGTCCCGGCGGCAAGGGCGCGGCAGAAGGCGAACGCCTCGGCGTCCCCGACGAGAACGGATTGGTCGTAGAGGTCGGCGGTGAGGAAGGAGGAGCGGCGGCTGGCGCCGATGCCTGTGAGCAGCCGCGTGCCGGGACGGCCGCCGAGCGCGACCGAGCCGCGAGCGTCGACCGCGACGATGCGGGTCGCCGGACTGTCGCGACGGAAGCAGCGGGCGAGCCCGGCGAGCGTCCCACCGGTCGAGACGGGCACGAAGACGGCGTCGAGGTCGCCGTGCAGCTGGTCGAGCAGCTCGGGCGCCGTGCCCTGCTCGTGCGCGCGCGGGTTGGCGGGATTCGAGTACTGGTCGGGCCAGACGAACGCGCCGGAGGCGCAGAGCTCGCGCACCCGCTCGAGCCGCGCGAGCAGATAGCCGCCCGCCTCGTCCGGCGTCTCGACGCAGTCGATGCGGGCGCCGAGGCGCCGTAGCTGCGCGAGGTTCTCGGGTGTGGTCTTCGGGTCGACGACGGCGACGAAGCGGTAGCCGCGCCGCCGGGCGATCGCGGCGAGCGCGACGCCGAGGTTGCCCGAGGTCGACTCGACGAGGACCGAGCCCGGCTCGAGCGCGCCGCGCCGCTCGAGCCCGTCGACCAGGCTCGCCGCCGTGCGGTCCTTGAGCGATCCGTACGGATTGGCGCCCTCGAGCTTCAGGTACACGGTCCGTCCGCGACCGCGAACGGTGAGCTCGACGGGAACAACGGGGGTCTTGCCCGGCTGCCTCACCGTGCGAGCTCCTCCGCGAGCAGCTCGAGCCGCGCCGAGCGCGAGCCTTTCAGCAGGACGGCTTCGCCGGGCTGCAGCAGCGCCGGCAGCTCCCACCGGGCGGCGGCCAGGTCGGGAAGCCAGCAGCAGCGGATGCGACCGGCGCCGCCGTCGAGGTAGGCGCGCGCCCCCGGGCCGACGGCGACGAGGAGGACGATGCCCAGCGCGGCCGCGTCGAGTGCGTAGCCGTGCCCGTCGCGGCGCGAGCCGCGCAGGCAGACGAAGACCGTCCCCGGCCGGGCGAGCCGCGAGTCGGCGGCGACGCTCGTGATCGTGGGCTCGGGATCGCCAAGCACGAGGGTCGCCGTGCCGATCTCGCCGAGCCGGAGCGGGATCATTCTCCGACCCTCTGGACTGCGGCCGCGAGCGCGGCTGCGAGCGTCTCGAGCTCGAGGCGGTGCTCGCTGCCGGCGGCGACGCGGACGAACGGCTCGCCGCACTCGGCGCGTGCCGCGGTCAGGTAGATCCGGGTCGTGTCGAAGCCGAAGCTCGAGCCAGCGAGCAGCGCGATGCCACGGCGCGCCGCCTCGGCCACCGCCGCCTCGACGAGCGCGCGCTCCCGCCGCAACGACGCGTCCGTGCCGCGGAAGACGATCGACAGGCAGCCGCCGCGGAAGGAGAGCCGCCGCGAAGCACGAGCGCACGGATGCCCCGGAAGGCCGGGGTAGACGATTTCGACCGACCCCTGGGCTTGCTCGCCCAGCCGCTCGGCGAGGATCAGCGCGTTCCGCTGCAGACGCGCGAGCCGCCGCATGAGCACCGGCCGGTCTGGTCGCGGCAGCGCGTGCACGGCGACGTCGGCGACGTTCGTGCCGAGGTGCTCGCGGTAGCCCGCCAGCAGCTCGGCGTCGCCGCGCCGTGCGACGATCACGCCCGCGTTCGCGCGGTCGAGCCCGAGCTGCGCGTACTTGAGCAGGCTCTCGAACACGATCAACCTGACCGGCCCGCCGGCGAGCGCGAACGGCTGGCAGGCAACCGACAGCCCGGTGTTGTCGACGACCAGGTACGTGTCGCTGCCGCGCAGGCGCTCGAGCACGGCGGCGAGGTCAGGCACGGGCATCCACTTCGTGTTCGAGAGCGAGTCGAGGAAGACGGCGCTCGGGCGGAGCTCGTCGATTGACCGCAGGAGCGCGCCGTTGTCTCCTTCGTCGACGAGCTGGACGCGACCGGGCAGCGCCTTCTCGAGCAGCAGCCTGCTCTCGTGGTAGAGCCCTGCGCCGGCGAGCACCGGCCGTTCGAGCCTCCTCTCCAGCTGCAGGAACGAGAGCACAGTGGTGAAGGCGGCCATCCCGCAGCTCGTCAGCAGCGCGCGCAGCCCGGCTGGCCCGTCGACCATCGCCCGCAGGTAGCGGCGCTCGTAGGCGTCGGCGTCCAGGTGCCGGTCGCGCTTGTAGTCGTTCCAGTGCGGCCTGATCCGGCCGCACTGCCTGCCCGCCGCCGGCAGGGTCGAGTGCAGGAACGACGGCGACTGCCAGTCGGCGGCGCCGACCAGCGCCGCCAGCAGCGCCTGCTCCGCCCGCAGCAGGTCGGCGAGCGACCGCTTCTCCGTGGCGAGCTCGCCGACGAGCGACGGCGACGGCGCCCCCTCGGCGGCGAGCGCGCGGAGTGACTGCAGACGCTCCCCGGCGGCACGGTAGCGCCGGCGGGAGGACAGACGCTGCCGTGCCAGCAGCTCCCGGGTCGCCTCGTGCAGGGCGACCGCACCGAGTTCGACCTCGGCTGCTTCCAGGTCGGCCTCGGCGCTGCGACAGAGAGAAAGAAGCTGGTCGAAGTCGACGCGTAGGTCGGCGAGCGCCGCTGCGAGCAGCCCGCCGGACGCAGCCGGAGGACGCGGGTCACCCACGATCGCAGGAACGCGCACGATCCGAATACGTCCACCGTGCCGCTCCGAGTCCCGCGGACCCGGCGAGCTGGCCCACCCGTATCTCCGGGGATGCGCCTGTCCGAGCTGATCGAGACGGTTCCGGCGGCGGACCGCGACGTGCGGATCGCACATGCCGTCGGCGACGCGCGCGCCGCCGGGCCGGGCGCGCTCTTCGTCGCCCGCAAGGGAACGACCGTCGACGGCCACGCGTTCGTCGCCGACGCGGCCCGCGACGGCTGCTCCGCGGTCGTCGGCGCCGACGAGCTGCCGCGGCAGGTGGCCGCCCTGCTGCGCGAGCGAGGCGTCCCCTACGTGCCCGTCGAGCTGCAGCGCCTGCTGGCGCAGACGGTCGCCGCCGGCTGCCGCTACTGCTTCATGAAGGCCACCTCACACGCGATCGACCAGCGCCGGACCGCCGCGGTCGACTTCGACGGCGGCGTCTTCACCACCCTCGACCACGACCACCTCGACTACCACCGCACGCTCGAGAGCTACGCCGCGGTCGAGCGGCGCTTCCACGCCGACCTCCCCGCCTCCGCCTTCGCCCTCGGCAACGCCGACAGCGCCCGCGGGCGCTCGATGGTCGCGGCAACCGGGGCGAGCGTCGCCTTCTACGGCACCGGCGCCGACGCCCTGCTGCCGTGGTCGCTGCGCCGCTGCGACGAACACGGCATGGCGATGCGGATCGGACCTCACCGCGTGCGCACCAGGCTGCTCGGCGAGCACACCGCCGGCAGCCTCGCCGCCGCCGTGACGGCCGCGACGCTGCTCGGCGAGAACATCGAACGGGTGATCGAGGCTGTCCCGCTCTTGCGTGGCGCACCCGGCCGCATGCAGCGCGTCGCCTCCGGCCCGGTGCTCGGCCTCGTCGACTACGCCCACACCCCGGCCGCGCTCGGCGCCGCCCTCGCGACCGCGCGGAGGCTGCGGCCGGGCGGCAAGCTGATCGTCGTCGGCGGCTGCGGCGGCGACAAGGACAGACAGAAACGGCCGGCGATGGGCGCGCAGATCGCCACCGCCGACCTGCCGATCTTCACCTCCGACAACCCCCGCTCCGAAGACCCCTCGCGATCGTCGCAGCGATGCTCGCCGGCGTCCCCCCGGCCCGGCGCCGCGTGGTGCACGTCGAGCTCGACCGGCGCCGCGCGATCGAGCTCGCCGCCACCCTCGCCCGCTCCGCCGACGTCATCCTCGTCACCGGCAAGGGCCACGAAACGACGCACGAGATCGCCGGCGTCAAGCACCCGTTCGACGACAGGGCCGAGCTCGAGGCCGCGCTGCATCCAAGGGCAGGATCGTCACGTGGTCACGCACCTTGACGCGCGGGAAAGAACCGGCCGTGCGCGGGCGGTGTAGATCGAGCGTGAAGGCGAAGATACTTGTCGCGGTCGCGCTGCTCGTCGCGCTCTCTGTCGCACCGGCGGCCAGCGCCAAGCTCAGGATGTGGCTCACCGTCGGGGACGGCAAGCCCCGCGTCGGCCAGCCGGTGACGGTCACGCTCCGCGCGGAGCGCGAACTCGCCTACGACTTGAAGCTGATCGCTGTCGCCCCGGGCAAGTCCTGGTACGACGTCGTCGGAGTCGTCACGGGCGACTCGAGCCGCGCCAAGGCAAGGATTCCGCGCGACGGCTTCGGAGTGCCGGTCGCGCGTGTTGCTCCGGACAGCTGGCGCGCCGTCGTGACGTTCCCGCGGGCGGGGAAGTGGCGGCTGATCATCCCGAACGGCGCGCCGCAGGGATTCATGATCCCGCCGCCCGTCGTGCGGACGATCGTCGTCCGCTAGCGCGCAAACGGGAGCGAGGTGGATACGGTGACGCGCGGCCGGCGCTCACCGGGTACATGGACGGGTTCCGTCGAGGACCCCCGCGGCCGGGGCTGGGATCGGTGCCGCCGGAGCGATCAGCGGCGCAACGCGGTTGAGCGAACGAAGCACGTGCAGCGCTCGCAGCGGCAGGCCCGGATCCGATCCCTCTCCCCGGTAGACCTTGACCTTCGCGCCGCTGGTGAACAGCACCGGCGCGCTGTGGATCGTCCCGACCGGGGCACCGCGGATCCGCCGATGCTTCCAGATCGGCGCACGCGCGACGGCCTCGAGGTGCCAGCAGAGCGGGGAGACCTGGATCTCGAGCGGCGGCGTGCAGCTCGGCTGCTCTCCGCCGTGCGGCGTGCATGTCCCGTAGATCAGCGTCACGAACTGCGCCGGGCGGTCGATGCCTTCGATCGCGGTCAGGTTCCACTTCTCGAACCGTTCGCCCAGCCAGTACAGCGGGAACGCCTTGAACTCCCTCGCCCCCCCTATGTCCGGGTGCGAGCGGGGGACCGCGCGCGAGCACCCGGCCGCAACGAAACCGAGCGCGAGCAGCAGCGCCACCGGAACGAACGCCTGCGGACGGATCTGCCAGCGCACGTTCGGAGTCTGACATGCCGTCGGTAGGGGAATGCGAACGCGAAGCTAGGAGGCGAGGATCGCGGCCACATAGCGACCAGTGGCAGTGGCGCCGGGCGCGAGTGGGCCGGGCGACAGCTCGACGACGAATGCGGCCGCGCCGGGGAAGCGGTGGTTCTGCCAGTTCGCCGCCGTCCCGTTCGGCCATGGCAGCGAGCGGTAGGGCAGGCCGGCGCGACGGGCGAAGCGACGGGCGGCGGCCACGCTCGGCCCCCAGGCGCGCACGAGCGCCTGCGGCTGGTGGAACCAGATCGTCACGTCCGGCCGCAGCGACCCGAGCAGCCGGCGGGCGATCCGGGTCTCCCGCTCCGACCACGGGCGCGGGCCGGCGTACTGGGGGCTGCCGTGCCGGCCGATCGGCTTCCACATGGCGCCGAAGTTGCGGTTGAGGTCGACGCCGCGGCCGTTCTGGCGCACGGCGAGCGCGGCGCCGTCCGGGTTGAGGTTGGGCAGCACCCACAGGTCGAGCGCGAGCGGCCGCGTCAGCGCGAGCAGGCGCGCGGTCACCGCCTTCCCGGCGCACTCGTTGCCGTGGATGCAGCCGACGACGAGCACCCGCCGACGCGCCCGCGGGTTGCCGATCCGCCAGATCCGGATCGGCCGGCCGAGCTGCGAGCGCCCGAGCATGCGCGCCGAGTGGATGTTCGCGACCTCGTCGGCGCGGCGGGTCAGGCGCACGCTCGCGAGCACGTCCCGCGCCTGCGCGAGCCGTGCCGGCCGTACGTCGCGGCCGGCCTTGACGAAGGCTTGCAGGCTGTGGTCGCGCAGGCAGAGGAGCACGTTGTAGCCGACGCCGTAGCCCTCGAACCGGGAGCGCGGGCCGAGCCGGATTCGCTCTCCGCGCCGGAACGAGCCGCGCGGGCAGCGCCCGCGACCGTCGTCGTAGAGGACGATCCGCACCTGGCCGGCCGGCGGCCGCTCGTAGAACGCACCGAGATCGGAAACGCGGTAGGTGGAGGCGTTCGTGAGTCCGGTGCCGGGCTGGAGCCGCGCCTGCCAGCCCGCGGGCAGTCGCAGCGTGTGGCCGTAGACGCCGTTCACGAACGTGCGCCCGTCGCCCCCGCCCGCCCCGGCGAGCGCGACCGCGAGCGCGGCGACCAAGAGCTTCACGGCACCTGTACCACCGCGAGGTCGTGCGGCCCCTGGCCGACGGGCAGCGAGCGCACGCGACCTCTTGCCGCGTCGAAGACGGCGAGCGTGCCGCTCGCGTTGCAGGCGACGACCGCGGCGCGGCTGGAGAGCACCGCGACGTGGTGCGGGCCGGGGCAGCCGGTGAACGAGCGCAGCGTGCGTCCGGTGTCCGCGGAGAGCAGCAGCACGCGCCCGGCACGGTCGGTGACCCACAGGCGGCGTCCGGAGTAGGGGTCGAAGGCGAGGTGGTGCGTCAGCGTCCCGACCCGCCTGCGCCAGAGCACCCGGCCGATCCGTCCGCCGGTGCGTATCCGCGTGACGACGCCGGACTCCCAGAAGGTGACGAACACGTCGGCGGTGTCCGGGGCGCGGTCGATGTCGTGCGCCGCCCCTCCCGCTGCCAGCGTCCCGTTCGGCGCTGGCCGGCGCGGGCGCGGAGAGAGGGAGAGCAGCGTCAGCGGCACGTCGCGCGCCCCGTGCGTTACCCAGGCGAGGTCGCCGACCGCGACGTCGTGCGCGCCCATACCGACTGGCAAGCGCCGCAGCACACGGCCCGTCCCGGTGTCGAGCACGGCCAGCGTCCCGCGCGCCTCCTCGAGCACGTAGGCGGTGCGCCCGTCGGGCGAGAGCTTGACGTCGTGCGGCGAGCCGAAGCCCGAGACGACGCGCAGCACGCGCAGGCGGCGGCCGTCGAGGATCGTCACCCGGCCGGACGGCGGACTTGTCAGCGCGACGATCCTCCCGTCGCCGGTCGCGTCGAGGTTGTGCGGGCCGGGCGCGACCGCGAGCCTGCGCAGCACCCGCCCACGGGCGAGATCGACGAACGCCACCCGATCCTCGCCCTCGAGCGTCACGACGGCCAGCTGCCGCAGCCCGCTCGCCGGCGCCGCCGCGCTTCCGCCGGCGGCGAGCAGCGCGAGCGCGACAAGGATCAGGGCGCGCAGCACCAGCCCTCGATCCGGGGGAACGACGACGAGCGGAACTGCGCGGCCACGTTGGAGACGGCCACGATCCGCTGCCGTCCGGCGGCGCGGACGAACAGCAACTGGTCGGCGGTCGGCCAGCCGGCGAGCAGCCAGCGCCCGTCGGGCGACCAGGCGAGGCCGGCCAGCCGGCCGCCACCGGCGAACAGGCGCCGCGGCGTGCGCAGGCGCGGGCGGTAGAGCAGCAGCTCGTTCCGGCGCAGCACGGCCAGGCGGCTCCCGTCGGGCGCGAACGCGACCGCGACGACGCCGGTCACGCGCCGCTCTGCGATCCGCCTACCGCCCGCGTAGACGACGACACCGGCACGGGTCGCGATCGCGAGCGTCCCGTTCGGCGACCAGGCCAGCGCTCGCGGGTCGGGCAGGCGCGGCGTTCGGAACACTTCGGCGCCGCCGACCGGCTCGTACGAGCTCACCCGCCCGCGCGTGTCGACGTACGCAAGCGTGCGCGCACCCGGCGGCCGCGATCGCCAGGCCGGAGCGACCGGTGCCGCCGCGGGCAACCCACCCGCGTCGACGTCGTCCGTTCCGTCGCCGGCGACGACGTGCAGCCGGCTCCCCGACAGGTAGGCGATCCGCGTGTCGGTGGGCGTGCCCGTCCAGCGCGGAAAGCGGACGCGCGGGCGCGCGAGCGTCCAGCGCACCGTGCCGTCGGGCTCCAGCGCGGCGAGCTCGTTCCGCCGCGCCGCGACGACGTAGCGGCCGAACGGCGACCACGAACCCTCCCGGTAGCCGGCGAGCAGCCGCTTCGACCCGTCCGCCTCGACGACCCAAACGCCGGCAGACGACGAGGCGAGCAGCCGGCCGGACGCCGGCAGCGTAAACAGCGCAGGCTGCGCCCGCTCGACCCGCACCGGCAGCAGCGCGTCCCGCACGCCTCCGAGAACCGAACGACCCGGCGCGCTTGCCGCGCCGGCGAGCGCCGCGCCGGCGAGCGCCAGCGCGAGCACCGGCCGCAGCCGCCTGCGCCGCCGCGGCAGCGGCTCGCGCTCGGCGAACGCCGCCCGGACGACGGCGAGCGTCCGCTCGCGCGCCTCGTGCTCGCCCGGGATCTCGACCCGCTCCAGCTCGCGCCTCACGACACCCGCTCCCCCAACGCGTCCAACCCCCGCCGCAGCCGCGAGTTGACGGTCCCGCGCGGCAGCTCGAGCAGCTCCGCGATCTCCCCCGGCGTGTACTCGAGCAGGTGGCGGAGCACGACGACCGCCCGCTGCTCCGGCGGCAGCGCCGCGATCGCGGCCAGCAGCGACCCGTCCGGCGCCGGCGGCGCCTCAGCCGCGGCCACCGACTCCGGAAGATCCAACTCGGCGCGGTGCGCACGGACGCGTGCGTGGTCGATCGCCCGGTTCACGACGATCCTGTGCAGCCACGGCCCGAACGGACGCCGGCCGTCGAAGCGATCGAGCGCACGCACGGCCGCCAGGAACCCCTCCTGCGCGATGTCCTCCGCCGCCGCCGCGTCGTGAACCACCAGGTAGGCGGCGCGGAAGGCGCGCCGCCAGTGCAGGCGGAACAGCGCCTCGAGATCCGAGACGGAACCCTGCTGCGCGCCGCGCACGAGCGCGCGCTCGTCCCGGACGCCATACATCCTCGATCGACTCTACGACCGTGATCGTCCGCGAGGTCCACGAAAACGATACGGCTCCGGATCCTCGTGAGGTCCCCCATTCGCTGTTCGGAAAGAACTGATATGGAGGCGGTCGTGTCAAGGGTCCGGGCTGCATCGCACGATCTTTGACGGGGTGAGGTGGCTGCTCGGGTGGGCGTCTGGCGTGGCGACGGCGAGCGCTTCGGCGACACGCGCCGGTGCCCAGCTGCCTGCGGCTCGACGACCGCACGGTCGTGAGCGGAAACCTGTTCGTGTTGCAGACGGGGATCCCCTGGGAGTACCTGCCTCTACGGGGCGGCGCCGACGACCTCGGCGACGATCGCCCGGCAGAGGAGGGCGAGCGAGAGGTGCCCCTCGCCCTCGATCAGTCGCGATCTCGCGCCGGGGATCGCGCCGGCGAGCCAGGCGCCATGGGCGAGCGGCACCATCAGATCCTGGTCGCCCTGCCAGACCGACACAGGCACCCGGATGCCGGCGAGATCGAAGCCCCAGTCGCGGATGAACGCGAGGTCGTCGTCGACCCACCCCCGCACGCCGGTGCGCACCGCCTCGCGGAACGTGGCCGCGAGCCACTCGCCCAGGCGGCCTTCGAGCGCGGGCAGATCGACGCCCGCGACGAGGCCGCCGAGCGCGGCCGCGACGTCGGCGGCCGTCACGTTCGCGAGGGCGTCGCGCTGCGCGTCGAGCGCGGCGAACAGCGCCTCCTCTCCCTCGAGCGCGGCGCCGAACTCGGCGACGTTCTCGGCCGCCATGCCGTCCAGCCAGTCGAGCCCTTCCGCCTGCCAGGGCGCGACGCCCGCAAGCGTCGCGGCCGAGCGCACGAGTCCCGGCAGCAGCGCGGCGCAGGCGAGCGCGTGCGGTCCGCCGCCCGACCAGCCGACGACGTGCAGCGTGTCGAGATCGAACGCGGCCGCCACGGCAGCGACGTCCGCGGCGACATCCGCCACCGCACGCCCCGGCTGCCGCGTCGAGTCGCCGTAGCCCGGGCGCGCGTGCGTGACGCACGCGAGGTCGAGCGCGGTCGCCGCCTCGACGAACATGGGGTTGAGCACTCCGCCCGACGGCGTGCCGTCGACCACGTACAGCGCCCGGCTCGAGCGCGGCCCCGCCGCCCGCGCGGCGACCGTGCGCCCGTCGGGAGTGCGCACGAGCGTCGGCGCGGTCAACACGGCGCCGCGGTCGGGCGGGTGCGCCGGGGCGGGTGCGGGCGAAGCACGAGCGGACTCTAACCGGCGCCGTCGCAGTGCCGCGAGAGCGGCCGTAGGCATTCGCTACACTTCGCCGCCGTGTCCGAGGACAGGATCACACTCGAGGTCAAGCAGCGGGGTGCCGACCAGATCGGCAGCCGCAACACCAAGCGCCTGCGCAGGCAGGGGATGATCCCGGGCGTGCTCTACGGCAAGGTCAACAAGCCCTTCGTCGTCGGCGAGCGCGAGCTGCGTGTCGCGCTCACGGGGCCCTCGGGCCTGCACGGCATCGTCGACGTCGTGATCGACGGCCAGAAGACCCCGCACCACGCGGTGCTGAAGGACTACCAGCGGCACCCGGTGAAGGGCACGATCACCCATGTCGACTTCCACGAGGTCCGTCTCGACAAGCCGATCCAGGCGACGGTGAACGTGCACCTGGCGGGCGAGTCTCCCGGCTCCAAGATGGGCGGCGTCGTCCAGCAGGTCGCGCGCGAGCTCTCCGTCGAGGCGCTGCCCGCGGACGTCCCGGAGTTCATCGAGGTCGACCTCTCCGCGCTGCAGCTCGGCGAGCTGTTGCGGCTCAGCGACCTCCCGGCGCTCGAGGGCGTCACGTTCCTCGACGACCCCGAGACGGTGCTCGCGAACTGCACGTCCCCGCGCGGCCTCGAAGAGGGCGCGGAAGCCGAGGGCGAGGTAGGCGGCGAGACGCCCGCGGCATCCGTGGAGGGCGCCTCGGAAGAGGCTGCCGCCGACGAGCCCCAAGCCGGGGAGTAGTCCTTGCCGCTCCGCCGTCGGGCCGAGGGGGCCTCGACGCTGGACCTACTCGTCGTCGGCCTCGGCAACCCGGGCCGCGAGCATGCGCACGACCGCCACAACGTCGGCTTCATGGTCGTCGACGAGCTGGCACGGCGGCACGCGGGCGCGTTCAAGGGCAAGCACAGCGGCAGGCTCGCGCAGGTGCGCCTCGGGGACGCGCGCGTGGCGCTGCTGCAGCCGGAGACGTACATGAACGACTCCGGCCGCTCGCTCGCCGCCGCCGCACGCTTCTTCAAGGTGGCGCCCGAGCGGATCCTCGTCGTGCACGACGACGTCGACCTCGCCACCGGCAGGCTGCAGGCGCGGGCGGGCGGCGGCCTCGCCGGGCACAACGGCCTGCGGTCGATCGCGCGGGCGCTCGGGACGCAGGAGTTCCTGCGGCTGCGCGTCGGCGTCGGCCGGCCGCAGCGCGGCGACCCCCGTCCCGTCGCGGACTACGTGCTCTCGCCGTTTGCGCCCGCAGACGACGCGGACGCGCTCGTGGCGCGGTCGGCCGACGCGGTCGAGTCGATCGTCCACGACGGCCTCGAGGCCACGCAGAAGCGCTACAACTGATCGCTGCCGCAGCGCGGGAGCGATCGGGGCCGCCGCACGCGGCTACGATGGCCCGGCGGGGCCCGTGTCCCGCCATCTGCATGGACCGCACTCCGCTTCACGCCTTCATCGCCGAGCTTGCCGCCAACGAGCGCTTCCAGGCGTTCGTGAAGGCATGGCCTGCCCGCGCGCGCGTCTCCGAGCCCGCTCTGCCGCTGTTGCTCGCGACGCTGCACGAAGAGCTCGGGCGCGGCATTCTCGTGCTGCTCGCCGAGGACGCCGACGCCCGCGACGCGGCGGACGCCGTCTCTTGGTATCTCGGCGCCGACGCGGTCGCGCTGCTGCCGAGCCGCGGCGTCTCGCTCGCGTCGGGCCTCGAGCCGCCCCCGCACCTCGTCGGCGAGCGCGCCCGCGCGCTCGCGGTGCTCGCGGCCGGGGGGCTCGTGTGCGCGTCCGCCGCCGCCCTCGCCGAGGGGATGCCGCCCGCGGCGCAGCGCCCTCGGCCCGTCCGCCTCCGGGTCGGGGACGAGCCCGGCATCGACGGCCTCTCGCAGGCGCTCGTGCTCGGCGGCTACGAGCGCGTCGACCGGGTCGAGGAACGCGGCCAGTTCGCCGTCCGCGGGGGCATCGTCGACGTGTTCCCGGCGACCGGCCGCGAGCCCCTGCGCGTCGAGCTGTTCGGCGACGAGATCGAGCAGGTGCGGGCGTTCTCGCCGTTCACGCAGCGGGCTCTGCATCCGGTCGCGGACGTGGACGTGTATCCCGCCGCAGAGCGCCGGCGCGACCTCGTCGAGGCCGCGCTACCGCCCGACTCCCGGGGCGACGTGCACGCCGCCCCGGCGCCCGACGACCTCGTCGCGCCGGTCGACCGCCCGCCCGACGTCGTCTGGCAGCCGGACGACGTGCGCGCCGTCTGGGAGGAGGAGGGGCTGCCGCCGCCGTCGCTCGACGGTGCCGCGGAGCTCGACCCGTTCCCGCGCGGTCAGGCGTTCCAGTTCGAGGCGCAGCGGCCGGCGATCGCCGCTCGCGGCCTCGCCGAGGCAGAGAACGAGCTTGCCGGCTTCGTGCGCTCCGGTAACCGTGTCGTCGTCGCGTTCCCGCACAGGGGCGAGGCGCTGCGACAGGACGCGTTGCTGCGCAAGGTCACGA
Organism: Gaiella occulta; assembly: GCF_003351045.1. Classification (GTDB taxonomy): domain Bacteria; phylum Actinomycetota; class Thermoleophilia; order Gaiellales; family Gaiellaceae; genus Gaiella; species Gaiella occulta. The sequence continues at coordinate 145,762 of NZ_QQZY01000006.1, read as the reverse complement.
CCGGCATGCTCGCCGACGGCGAGGCGCTGCCGCGCGAGGCGGGCGTGCGCTTCGCCGTCTCGACGGCCAGGCGCGGCTTCGTGTGGCGCGAGCTCGGCCTCGTGCTGCTGCCCGACACGCAGGTCTTCCGCAAGAAGCCCCCGCGCGCCGACGTCAGGCTCGGACGTGCCCTCGCCACGTTCGCCGACCTGCGCGTCGGCGACCACGTCGTGCACGAGGATCACGGCGTCGGCAAGCTGCTCGGCTTCGAGACGAAGGAGGTCGCAGGTGTCACGCGCGACTACCTCTTCCTCGCGTTCCGCGGCGAGGACCGCCTCTACGTGCCCCACGAGCAGCTCGGCAAGCTCTCCCGCTACATCGGCGCAGACGCCGGGGCGCCGTCCCTCTCGAAGCTCGGCGGCAAGGCCTGGCAGAACCTCAAGTCACGCGCGCGCGAGTCGGTGCGCGAGCTCGCCGGCGAGCTGCTCTCGCTGTACGCGCAGCGCCAGCGCGCCGAGGGCGTCACGTTCGACCTCTCCAACGAGTGGCTCGAGCGGCTCGAGGCGTCCTTCCCGTACCGCGAGACCGACGACCAGGCGCGCGCGATCGAGGCGGTCAAGGAGGACCTCGAGTCCGGCCGGCCGATGGACCGCCTCGTCTGCGGCGATGTCGGGTACGGCAAGACCGAGGTTGCCGTTCGAGCCGCGTTCGCCGTCGCCGTGAACGGCAAGCAGGTGCTCGTGCTGTGCCCCACCACCATCCTCGCCGAGCAGCACTGGAACACGTTCCGCGAGCGCTACCGCGACTTTCCCGTCAACGTCGAGATGGTCTCGCGCTTCCGCAAGCCGGCGGAGACGAGGAAGGTGCTCGCGGACTTCGCGGCGGGCAAGGTCGACGTGCTCGTCGGCACCCACCGCGTGCTCTCGCGCGACGTCATCCCGAAGGAGCTCGGGCTCGTGATCCTCGACGAGGAGCAGCGCTTCGGCGTCGCCCAGAAGGAGCTCATGCGGTCGCTGCGCCTCGAGGTCGACGTGCTCGCCCTCTCGGCCACGCCGATCCCGCGCACCCTGCACATGTCGCTGTCCGGCCTGCGCGACATCTCCATCATCGAGACCCCGCCCGAGGGCAGGCGCCCGATCCGCACCACCGTCGGCGAGTACGACGAGGATCTGATCCGGAGCGCGCTCGAGCGCGAGCACGCCCGCGGCGGCCAGTCCTTCTACCTGCACAACCGCGTCGAGTCGATCGACGAGGTGCAGGCGAAGCTGCAGCAGCTGTGCCCCGACCTGCGCTTCCTCGTCGCCCACGGCCAGATGGGAGAGCGAGAGCTCGAGGAGCGGATGCACGCGTTCCTCGCCGGCGACGCGGACGTGCTCGTCTCGACCACGATCATCGAGTCGGGCATCGACATCCCGCAGGCGAACACGCTCGTCGTCGATCGTGCGGACACGCTCGGTCTCAGCCAGCTCTACCAGATCCGTGGACGCGTCGGCCGCTCCGATGTGACCGCGCACGCCTACCTCCTCTACCCCGATGCGTCGGAGCTCACGCCCGAGGCGCGGGCCCGGCTCGCCACGCTCGCCGACCACACCGAGCTCGGAGCAGGCTTCCAGATCGCGATGCGCGACCTCGAGATCCGCGGCGCCGGCGACCTGCTCGGAGCCGAGCAGTCCGGGCACGTGGCGGCGCTCGGGTTCGAGCTCTACGTCGAGATGCTCAACGAGGCGGTCGCGGAGCTGTCCGGGCAGAGGCGCCTCGCCGTCCGCCCGGTTCGCGTCGACGCGCGCGTGGACGCGTTCATCCCCGCCGCCTACGTCGCCTCCGAGGCGCTCAAGATCGACCTGCACCGCCGCCTCGCGCTCGTCGAGCACGACGACGAGCTGCGTGAGCTGCGGGCCGCGACCGAGGATCGCTACGGGCCGCTGCCCGAGCCCGTCGAGAACCTGTTCGCGATCCAGGAGGCGAAGCTGAAGCTCGCGCGCATCGGCGCCGACTACCTCGTCTATCGCGGCGGCCGTGCGACGGTCGGCCCGCTCGTGCTCGGCTCGCAGGAGCTGCGGGCGCTGCGCGAGCTCGCCGACACCGTCGTCTACACGGGCCACAAGCGCGAGATCGCCCTCCGCACCGACAACCTCGAGGGGGCGCTCGGGCTCGCCGATGCTATAGTCGCGGCCCGTTCGGCCGCATGAACGTGGCGTCTTCCGCGGACGCGCGCGCAGGATCCGAACAGACCACAACAGCGAATTAACGCGTGCTCATCTATACATCGTGAGTCCGCCTCCCGTCCCGCGCACAGGAAAGCCACTCTCCATGAAGCCGATTCGCATCGCCCTTCCGCTCCTCGTCGCCGCCGCCGTGCTCGTCGCCGCAGGCTGTGGCGGCAGCGACAACAAGGTCCCGAAGGACGCCGTCGCGGTCGTCGACGGCACCGTCATCAGCAAGGCTGACCTGGAAGCGCTGATCGGCCGTGCGAAGAAGTCGTACACCTCCCAGAAGCGGGCCTTCCCGAAGGCCGGCACGGCCGAGTACCAGTCGCTGCAGACCCAGGCCGTCGCGTTCCTGGTTCAGCGCGCCGAGTACCAGAAGGAGGCCGCCAAGATGAAGCTCGCGGTCACCGACAAGGAGATCGAGGCGCGGATCGACCAGGTGCGCAAGCAGTACTTCGGGGGCGATCAGAAGAAGCTCGACAAGCAGCTCGCCGAGCAGGGCTACACGTTCCAGGCGTTCCGCGACGACATCGACGCCCAGCTCATCTCCGAGAAGCTCTACGACGAGGTCACGAAGGACGCGGTCGTCAGCGACGCCGACATCGTCAAGTACTACAACGAGAACAAGCGGCAGTACGCGGTGCCGGAGAGCCGCGAGGTGCGCCACATCCTCGTGAAGACGAAAGCCGAAGCCGACAGGATCTACAACCAGCTCAGGGCCGGCGGCGACTTCGCCGCGCTCGCCAGGAAGTACTCGCTCGACCCCGGCTCGAAGAGCCAGGGCGGCAGGCTCACGATCTCGCGCGGCCAGACCGTGGCTCCGTTCGACTCGACCGCGTTCCTGCTCTCGAAGAACCAGATCTCGCGCCCGGTCAAGACCCAGTTCGGCTACCACGTGATCCAGCCGATCTCCGACGTCAAGCCCGGCACGACGACGCCGTTGAAGGACGTCAGGGCGCAGATCAGGAGCCAGCTCGAGCAGACGAAGAAGAGCGAGTCGATCCAGAAGTGGGCGGCCGACACGAAGAAGGCGTACGACTCGAAGGTCGCGTACGCGACGGGCTTCGCCCCGCCCGCGGCCGCGACCGACACGACGACGACCGGCTAGCCGCATGGCGCTCGCCGAGGCGCTGATCGAGCTGCAGGAGCTGACGCGGCGCCTCCGTCGTGAGTGCCCGTGGGACCGCGAGCAGACGGCGCGCACGATCGTGCCACACACCGTCGAGGAGGCGTACGAGGTCGCCGACGCGGCCAACGACGGCGATCCCGCCAAGCTGCGCGACGAGCTCGGCGACCTGCTCTTCCAGACCTACTTCCTGGCGCTGCTGCTCGAGGAGCAGGGCGACGGCGACCTCGAGCAGGTCGCCCGCGCCGTGCACGCCAAGCTCGTGCGCAGGCATCCTCACGTGTTCGGCGACGCCGAGGCCGCCAGCGCCGGGCGGGTGCGCGAGCGCTGGGAGGAGATCAAGACCGAGCAGGAGGGCCGCGAGGGCGTCTTCCACGACGTCCCGGAGGCGCTCCCCGCCCTGCTGCGCGCGCGCAAGCTGCAGCGCCGCGCCGCTGCGGTCGGCTTCGACTGGCCCGACCTCGACGGGCCGCTCGCGAAGGTGCGCGAGGAGCTCGCGGAGCTCGAGCTGGAGCTCGACCGCAGCGGCCGCCCGGCCGCCGAGACCGAGCCCGACGCCGCCGTGTTCGCGGAGATCGGCGACCTGCTCTTCGCCGCCGTCAACCTCGCCCGCCTCGTGAACGTCGACCCCGAGCTCGCGCTCCGCGGCACGAACCGGCGCTTCGTCGAGCGCGTCGAGCTGGCCGAGCGCCTCGCCGCCGAGGCGGGGGAGACGTGGAGCGAGCTCGCCCTCGACGCCCAGGAGGCCTGGTACATACGCGCCAAGGAGCGGCTCCTGCACCCGTAGGGGCCGGGGGCAACGCGCCCGCTCCCGGACGGACCGCCCGCCGCCGCGAGAGCACGCTCGCGGCGGCGACCGTTCGCTCTCGCGGTGCCGCCGTCCGCGCGCATCCGTGGACGTCAGGAGAGCTCGTTGAGCTCGAGCAGCAGGGCGCGCAACTGGGCGAACCGCTTCGGGCCGATCTCCTGGGCCCACTCGCGCTCGGTATCGCCAACGGCCTCGCGGATCACTCTCACCGCCGAGTGGCCGCGTCGCGTCAGGACGATTCGTCTCGATCGCATGTCCTCCGGATCGGGGCGCCGTTCGGTATACCCGCGGCGCTCGAGGTCCCTCAGCAGGTAGTTCAGCGCCTGCTTGCTGATGCGCAGCCGCGCGGCCAGGTCGGAAGGCCGCATGCCTTGGGGTCCCGGATACTGGAGGACGTTCAGGTGCGCAGCGTCGAGGTCGTCGAAGCCGCGCTCGTGGAGGCGTTCGAGCATCCGCCGCCGCACCGTCTCCCAGGGAATCCGTAGGAGCGCGCCGATGAGCGGTGGGCCGGGCGACGCCGCCCCGACCGACGTGGTAAAAGAACTTGACGATCTCTGGCCCGTCATATAACGTCAAGTTACTTTACCACCTTGACGAACGGGACGGATGCAGATGTCGCCGACAACGCGTGAAGAGATCAGGATCGGGCCGGTCGCGATCAGGTTCCTCGTCGAGGGCGATGCCTCGGGAGGGACCGTGGCGGTCTTCGAGTGCGACGTTCCGGCTGGCGCGAAGGTGCCGGTCGCCCACAGCCACGACGGCTACGAGGAGACGATCTACGGCCTCCACGGCGTGCTTACCTGGACGATCGAGGGCGCGCCCGTCGATGTCGGGCCCGGCGAGGTCGTCTGCATCCGCCGCGGCGCTGTCCACCGCTTCGACAACAACGGCGACGGCGACGCCACCGTGCTTGCGATCGTCAGCCCCGGTGTCCTCGGTCCGGGCTACTTCCGGGATGTCGCCGCGGTCGTGCACGCCGCGGCCGGCGGCCCTCCCGATCCCACCGATATCGCCGTCGTCATGCGGCGCCACGGCCTCACCGCTGTGCCCTGACAGCTACCCCTCCGAGAAAGGACGACCCATGCCCGTGATCGTGACGTCCCGCATCCCCGGCTTGCCAGGCGAAGCCTACGACGAGACCGCCGCCCACCTGGCCGGCCCCCTCCGCGGCGCCGACGGCTTCATCGCCCATGCGGCAACCGCCGACGCCGACGGCGTCACCGTCACCGAGCTCTGGGAGGCGGAGGGAGACTGGAGCCGGTTCTTCGAGACACACGTCAAGCCGAGCCTGCCCGCAACTCTGCCTCCGCCGACCGTCGTCGAGATCCGAAACACGATCCTTCGCTGACACCGACGGCCTGTACCCGGTCTCCCGGCTCGAGCGGTCGCGCCGCGTGCGCTTCCGGCGTTGGAGAGGCCGGCGGGTGGCCGCGGCGAGCATGCCGGCAAGAAGCGGACGCTCGGGGCGCCGGTCGCCGGAGAAGCGCATTGGCCTCCTGGAGGCGGGGCTTCGCGATGAGCTGCGGGACGATGCCCTGCGCGGCTGGGAAGAAGAACGCCTGCGCCAGGCCATTCGCGGCGGCGAGCGCAGCGTCGGGTCGAGATAGCGTCGTCTGCCGGGCATCTCGCCGTCAGCCGCACGGCGTCGTGACCGGAGAGCGGGCATCACCGTCCGGCCCCGCGCCGGCGAGCGCCCGGCGACCTGGACGCCGGGCGCGTCCCGTGAGAGTGTCGTCGCCGTGGACGAGCGAGACGTCGAGCTGCGGTCGCTGACCTACCGTCTATTCGTCGAGCGCGGTCGCGCGCCGGCGGCCGCCGACGTCGCGCAGGAGGCCGGCGTCTCGGTCGACGAGATCCTGTCCGGCTGGCGGCGCCTGCACGACCAGCACGCGCTCGTCCTCGACGCCGCCTCGTCGGAGATCCTGATGGCCAATCCGTTCTCGGCCGTCCCGACGGCCTTTCGCGTCGAGGCGGACGGCCGCTCGTGGTTTGCGAACTGCGCCTGGGACGCGTTCGGGATCTGCGCAGCGCTCCACGTCGACGGCCGCATCGAGACGGCATGCCCCGACTGCGGCGAGCCGGTGACCGTGGAGGTGCGCAACCAGCGTCCGCACGACGAGACGCTGCTCTTCCACGTCCTCGTCCCCGCCGCTCGCTGGTGGGACGACATCGTCTTCACGTGAAGCACGATGAACCTCTTCCGGTCGGAGGAGCACATCGCACGTTGGCTCGACGGGCGCGAGCCCGGAGCGACGATCCCGGTGACGACGCTGAGCGCGCTCGCGCACGGCTGGTGGAGCGACCGACTCCCTCCCGAGTGGCGGCCGCATACGCGCGAGCAGAACCAGGCGATCCTCGACCGGCTCGGCCTCGGCGGCCCCTTCTGGCGCCTGCCCTGACGGCAGGACGAGACGGACCGGCACGCGCTCCCCGCCACCTCGGCGCGCCCCACCGGCCGCCTGCGGCCGGGTCGACCTCGGCCTCGCCCTTACAATGCCCGCGATGACGACGATCGTCCACGTCCACGGCCGCCAGGTGCTCGACTCGCGCGGCAATCCCACCGTCGAGGTCGAGGTCGGCCTCGACTCCGGCGCCTTCGCGTCCGCGGCGGTCCCGTCCGGCGCGTCCACGGGCGAGCACGAGGCCGTCGAGCTGCGCGACGGCGGCGAGGCGTGGGGCGGCAAGGCCGTCGCGCGCGCGGTCGACCACGTCAACGGCGAGATCGCGGACCGCATCACGGGTCTCGACGCGCGCGACCAGCGGGCCGTCGACCTCGCGATGATCGAGATCGACGGCACTGCGACGAAGGCGCGGCTCGGCGCCAACGCGATCCTCGGCGCCTCCCTGGCCACCGCCAAGGCGGCCGCCGCCGACGCCGGGGTGCCGCTCTACCGCTGGATCGGCGGCGCCAACGCGCACGTGCTGCCCGTACCGTTGATGAACGTCGTCAACGGCGGCGCGCACGCGCAGAACTCGCTCGACTTCCAGGAGTTCATGCTCGTCCCCGGCGGCGCCGAGACGTTCTCCGAGGCGCTCCGCATCGGAGTCGAGACCTACCACGCGCTCGAGGCGCTGCTGAAGGAGCGCGGCCTCTCGACGAGCGTCGGCGACGAGGGGGGCTTCGCGCCCGATCTCGGCTCCGCCTACGACGCGTGCGCCGCGATTCTCGATGCGGCCGAGCGCGCAGGGCACCGCGACAAGGTCGCGATCGCGCTCGACCCGGCGACGAGCGAGCTCTTCCACGACGGCGCCTACGTGCTCGAGCGCCAGGGCGGCACGCTCGACGGCAACGGCATGATCGACCTCTGGGCCGACCTCGCCGACCGGTTTCCCATCGTCTCGATCGAGGACGGACTCGCCGAGAACGACTGGGCCACCTGGCAGACGCTCACCGACCGCCTCGGCGGCCGCCTCCAGCTCGTCGGCGACGACCTCTTCGTGACCAACGTCGAGTTCCTGCGCCGCGGCATCGCCGAGAAGGTCGGCAACGCGATCCTCGTCAAGGTGAACCAGATCGGCTCGCTCAGCGAGACGCTCGACACGATCGAGCTCGCCCAGCGCAACGGGTACGCGACGATCATCTCCCACCGCTCCGGCGAGACCGAGGACGCCACGATCGCCGACCTCGCCGTGGCGACCAACAGCGGCCAGATCAAGACGGGGGCGCCGGCTCGCTCCGACCGCACGGCCAAGTACAACCAGCTCCTGCGGATCGAGGATCAGCTCGGCGCGCAGGCCGCATTCCCCGGGTGGGACGCCTTCCCGCGGGCCCGCAGCTAGCGTGGCGCTCGTGACCGGGCACATTCGCAGGACGAAGATCGTGGCGACGATCGGCCCGGCCTCCTCGAGCCCGGAGATGATCGCCGCGCTCATCGCCGCCGGCATGGACGGCGCCCGCCTCAACATGTCGCACGGCTCCCACGACGACCACGCGCGCAGCGCGAAGCTCGTCCGCGACGCCGAGATCGCCTCGGGCCGCCCCATCGCGCTCATCGCCGACCTGCAGGGCCCGAAGCTGCGCGTCGGCGACCTCGAGCAGCCGGTGACGCTCGAGCGTGGCGACACCGTCGTCATCGCCGGCGAGGACGCCGCACGCGAGGGCGACCTGCCGGTCAGCCCCGCCGTGCTCGGATCCGTGCTCCAGGTCGGAAACGACGTGCTCATCGACGACGGCCACGTGAAGCTGCGCGTCCAGAGAGTCGAGCGCGCCCGCGCCCGCTGCGAGGTGACGGCGGGCGGCGTCGTCTCCTCCCACAAGGGAGTCAACCTGCCGGGCGTGCCGCTTCCCATCCCGTCGCTCACGCGCAAGGACCTCGACGACCTCGAGTTCGCCCTCGAGCTCGGCGTCGACTTCGTCGCCCTCTCCTTCGTGCGCTCCGCGTCCGACGTGAAGGCGCTGCGGACGCTGATCGAGGCGCGCGGCTCCTCCGCGTACGTGATCGCCAAGATCGAGAAGGCCGAGGCGATCGCCTCCCTCGACGACATCCTCGCCGAGTCCCACGCCGTCATGGTCGCCCGCGGCGACCTCGGCGTCGAGATCGGCGCCGCCGAGGTGCCGCTGCTGCAGAAGCGCATCATCGCGCGGGCGCTCGAGCGCGGGAAGCCCGTCATCACCGCCACGCAGATGCTCGAGTCGATGATCCACCAGCCCGAGCCGACGCGCGCCGAAGCGTCCGATGTCGCGAACGCCGTCCTCGACGGCACCTCCGCCGTCATGCTCTCGGGCGAGACCGCCGTCGGCGAGTTCCCGACCGAGGCGGTGCAGGTGATGAGCCAGATCGCGTGCGCCGTCGAGCCGAGCCTCGGCTACCGCCACGAGATCCCGCACGCCGACGACGAGCCGACGATCGGCCAGGCCATGTCCAACGCCGCCTGCGACATCGCCGAGGCACTCGCCGCCACTGCCATCCTCGTCCCGACGTTCTCGGGCAAGACGGCGTCCGCCGTCGCCCGCCTGCGCCCGCGCCGCCCCATCGTCGCCATCACCCACCACGTCCACTCCCTTCGCCACATGGCGCTCGAGTGGGGTGTGACGCCACTCGAGATCCCCGTCACCAACGACGTCGAGGACCTGTGGACGCGCTCGCTCGACGCCGCCCGCACGAGCGGCATCGTCGCGGCCGGCGACCGCGTCGTCATCACCGCCGGCACCGCGGTCAACATCCCCGGGTCTACGAACGTCATCAAGGTCGACATCGCCTGACGCCGCCGAGCGCGGCCCCTCCCGGCCGGCGGAGCCGGCCTCCGGGGCCGCTCGCGCCGCTGCGGCCGCTCTGGTCGGGGGCCCGTGCTTTCGCACTGTTCCCCCTCCCGACGCAGCCGCAGCGACGCGTCGGAGACGTCAGGAACCTGACCCCGCCGAGCGCGGCCCCTCCCGGCCGGCGGAGCCGGCCTCCGGGGGCGCTCGCGCCGCTGCGGCCGCTCTGGTCGGGGGCCCGTGCTTTCGCACTGTTCCCCCTCCCGACGCAGCCGCAGCGACGCGTCGGAGACGTCAGGAACCTGACCCCGCCGAGCGCGGCCCCTCCCGGCCGGCGGAGCCGGCCTCCGGGGCCGCTCGCGCCGGGCACGTGGGAGGGCAGACGGCCCGCGCGGCGAAGCTGGCACGGTGGCACGCACCCGCACGGGGGAGAGATCGCGCAGGAGCGCGAGCAGAGCTGCTGCCGTGGCGCGCCGCCGGCGCCGCGTCCGGCTGCTGCTGCCGCTCGCACTGCTCGTCCTGATGGGGTTCCTCTACTTCCGCCCGCTCGCCACCTACTTCGAGACCCGCGGCCGGCTCGCGCAGCGGCAGGCCGAGGTGGCGGCGCTGCGCGCCCAGAAGGCGCGTCTCGAGCGGCGACTTGCCCGCACCACGAGCGGCGAGGCGCTCGCGCGGGACGCGCGCAGCATGGGCTACGTCAGGCCCGGCGAGCAGCTGTTCATCGTCAAGGGAATCGATGCCTGGCGCAAGCAGCACGCCGCCGCGAACCCCTGATTTCCTTCGGGCGGCGCCGCGTCGATAGCGTGTCGGCGATGGACGACCGTGACGCCGTCACCCGCCAGCTCGGCCGTGCTCCGCGCGCGTTCCGGCGCGTCGCCGCCCGCTGCCCGTGGGGACTCCCGGCCGTCACCGAGCAGGAGCCCTACGACGACGAGGGCGCTCCCTTCCCCACCACGTACTACCTCACCTGCCGGCACCTGGTCGCCGCCGTCTCGCGCATCGAGGCTGCCGGCGGCGTCGAGCGCTGGAGCGCCGCGGCGGCCGCGGACGCCCGGCTCGCCTCCGACCTCGCGCGCGCCACGAACGAGCAGCGGCGGATCCGCCGCGCGCTCGCCCGCGGCAGGGAGGGCTCGGACGGCGGCGCCTCCCTCGACTCCGGCATCGCAGGCTCGCGCAACCCGGCGCGGCTGAAGTGCCTGCACGCGCACGTCGCCTACGCCCTCGCCAACCCCGGCTACCTCGTCGGCGAGCGCGTCCTCGCCGAGATCACGCGGCGGTGGCCGGACGGCGGCTGCTGTACGGCCGAAGGGCAGCGGGCGTCGTGAGCGTCGGCGTCGACAGCGCCCGCAGCGACTGGGAGGACGGCCACCGCCGACTCGTCGCGGCAGCCCGCGACCCCGTCGCGGCCGACCGGCTGCAGCGCCAGCTCGAGGTCGTGCTCGCGGAGCTGCGCCGCCGGGTCGGCGGCACGTTCACGGTCGCCGAGCTCGCCGCCGCCTACCCCGGGTCGGAGCGCTGGGCGCGGCTCGCGATCGAGGAGCAGGCCGCGACTCCCGGCTGGGCGCGATCGCTGGCGATGGTCGGCGACGCCGCCTTCCACCTCTACGCCCGCGGCGCCGTGGACTACGCGCCGTGAGCGGCGTCGAGCAGCCGAGTATGCGGCGGCGCTCGCGGCGGCGCAGCCCCTGGCCGTCCCGGCTGGCGCTCGCCGCCGTCCTGCTGCTCGTGTTCGCGGTCGGTGTCGCGCTCGGCCGGGCACTCGGCGACGGCCCGCCGCGCGGCACGACTGCCACCTACGTGCGCACGCTCGAGCCGCTGCCGCAGCAGCCCGCGACGACGGGTCCGTAGCGCTACAGCTCTTCGGACGCCTGCAGCAGGCCCGCGACGATGACGCCGATCGCCGCCGCCAGGCTGATCCAGATGCCGATCCCGCGTCCGGCGAAGAAGAAGTCGTCGGGGATCGAGACCGCGCGCACGAGAACGAAGATGGTGGCCACGGAGCCGAGCGCGATCGTGAGCAGGCTCTCCGGCACCGCGGCCGGCGGGGTGATGCCGACCTCGCGCAGCGCCACCGCCAGCACCACGGCGACGCCGAGGAAGAAGACGAGCTTGCCGAGCGTGCCGGTGTGCCAGCCGATCACGGAAACCGTCACACCCTCGCCCTTGCCGCTGTACCAGCCGGTGAAGGCCGACACCGCGAGCACGATGCCGGCGAGGAGGCCGAGGCGGTCGCCCAGGCCGAACAGGCCGCGCTCGAGCGCTGCGTCGTCGGGCGTTCCTCTCGCTGGAAGAGCCATCGCGCCCACAGTATGGAGCATCGCGGCGGCACGAGCCACGCCCTTACACTTCCCGCGTGGCACGGAACGCGCAGCGGGCGGCGGGGGACGACGCGCCGCCGGTCGACCCCGACGCGGTACGAGACGCCTACCGCCTGCACCGGGCGCGCCGCAGGGCGCGCATCGAGCAGCGCCGGCGCTCGAAGCGCGCCGGCATCCGCTTCTGGCTCGTTCTCGTCGTCCTGCTCGCCCTGAGCGTCGCCCTGGGGGTTACGATCTGGCGTGAAGTCCAGCAGCTCTTCGGGCTCTAGATGATCGACTCTCGGTCGTCGCGCTGATGCGGAGTCGATCGTCGCGCTCGCGGGCCGTCGTGCTCCTCGCCCTCACGGTGGCAATCGCCGTCGCGGTGCCGCCCGTGCTCGTCGTCAACGGATTCAGGGTGCTCGCGCACGACTGGTTCGTGCGCTTCGAATACGGACGCGGCGGCTTTCCGCCCGACCGCTACGGGCTCGACACGGAGCAGCGCACGGCGCTCGCGCTCACCGGCCTGCGTTCGATCCAGCCGCGATCGGAGGGTGTCGAGCTCCTGCGCCGAGCGGTGCTCCCCGACGGCAGCGCCGCCTTCGGCGAGCGGGAGGTCCGGCACATGGCGGACGTGCGCAGGCTGTTCACGGCGGCGCTGCGGGCGCAGCTCGCCGTGCTCGCCGCGCTGGTCGTGCTGGCGGCCGCTCTCGGCCGCTCGCGTACGGCGCGCGCCGTCGTGCCGCGTGGCCTGCTCGCCGGCGCGCTCGCCACGCTGCTCGTGGCGCTCCTCGCCGTGCCCGTGATCGTGCTCGGCTTCGACGGCTTCTTCCTGCGCTTCCACGAGATCTTCTTCACGGGCGACACGTGGCGGTTCTCGTACAGCGACACGCTGCTGCGGCTCTATCCCGAGCTGTTCTGGCAGCACACGGCGCAGCTCGCCGCGGCCCTCACCGTCGGGCAGGCGCTCGTCGTGGCGGGCGTCTCCTGGTGGTGGCTCGCGCGGCTACGGCGCCGGCGGCCGCGCTCGGCCCGGCGCGCATGATCGCGCTTGGCAGGCGCGAGGACGGGCGGGTTCTCCGCATCGGCCACCGTGGCGCGGCGGCGCTCGCGCCCGAGAACACGCTGCGCTCGTTCCGGGCCGCCCTCGAGGCGGGGGTCGACCTGATCGAGTTCGACGTGCTCGATCTGCCGCGCGGCCCGCTGGTGCTCGCCCACTCCGACCGCCTCGACGAGGTCAGCCACGGCGCGGCCGCGGGCCGCGTCCGCGACCGCACGCTCGAGGAGCTGCGCGAGGTCGCGCCGGAGCTGCCCACGCTCGACGAGGCCTTCGCCTTCTTCGCCGACGAGGCGCCGGACGTCGGCCTGCACGTCGACCTCAAGCTGCGGCTGCGGCTCGACGAGCTCGCCGACGCCGTCATCCGCCACGGGCTCGCGTCGCGTACCGTCGTGAGCGGCGTCCACGTGCCCAGCCTCGCCGCCGTCGCGCGCCGCGCAGCCGGCGTCCGCGTCGGGATCACGTACCCCGACGATCGCATGTCGATCTCGCATCGGCCCTACCTGTGGCCGGTCGTGTCGCTCGGGCTGACCACCATGCGCGCGTTCGTGCCGTTGCGCATCGAGCGGCTCGCGCGGCGTGCGGGCGCGGCGGCAGTGATGCTCCAGCACCGGCTCGTGACCCCTGCGGCGGTCACGCGCGCCCATGCCGCGGGGCTGCCGGTGCTCGCGTGGACGGTGGACGAGCCGGCCGATCTGCTCCGCGTCGTCGCCGCGGGCGTCGACGGGGTGATCAGCAACGACCCGCGGATCTTCGCGGCTACACTCGGATCGTGACCCGCGGGCTGAAGATCGCCGTCTTCTCGACCAGTGGGGCGGCGGGGTTCCTGTGCGCAGCGCTGCTCGCGCTCGTGCCCGCCGCGGGGGCCGACGAGGGGACGACCGGCGGCACGACGACCGACACCGTCACGACGGCCCCGTCGACCGGCGCGACCACCACCGCGCCGCCGCCGGTCGCCCAGCCGAAGACGATCGCCGCCGGGGTCACCGTGGGCGGAGCGCTCGTCGGCGGCCTCGCGCCCGCGCAGGCACGCGCGATCCTGCGGCAGCGGTTCGCCCGCCCGCTCACGCTCGTCGCGGGCCCGGGGGCCCGCATCACGATCGCGCCGCAACGGCTCGGCGCCTCCGCGCGCCTGGACGAGGCCCTCGCGCTCGCCGCGCGCGTGAAGCGGCCCGGCTTCGTCGTGCCGCTTCAGGTCGACGTCGACCGCGCACGCGTGGAGCGGTTCGTCGCCCGGCTCGGCGCGCGGTTCCGCCGCGACCCCGTCGATGCGGAGCTGAAGCTGCGCAACCTCGTTCCGTTCGCGACGAAGGACGTTCCCGGCCGGCGCCTCAAGGAGCTGATCGCGGCGCGGGAGATCGTCAAGGCGCTGAAGACGCACGCGCGCGACCCGCTGACGCTGCCGTTCGAGCAGATCGCCCCCGCCGTCTCGAGCGACGACCTCGGCCGGGCGATCGTGATCCGGCGCGGCTCCAACCGGCTCTTCTTCTACGAGGTCGCGCGCCGCTCGAAGCTGATTCGCGCCTTCAAGGTCGCGACCGGGCTCGCGCAGTACCCGACGCCGCTCGGCCGCTTCGAGGTCATCGACAAGCAGCGTTACCCATGGTGGTATCCGCCGGTCGGATCGGACTGGGCGAAGGACGCGAAGCCGATCCCGCCCGGGCCCGGCAACCCGCTCGGCACACGCTGGATGGGCCTGTCTGCCCCGTACGTCGGCATCCACGGCACGCCCGACGCCGCCTCCGTCGGGTACTCGGCCTCGCACGGGTGCATCCGCATGCTGATCCCGCAGGCCGAGTGGCTCTTCTCCCGGGTGAGCATCGGCACGCCGGTGATCGTCGTCGCCGCATGAGCGGCCGCGCCCGCATGGCCGGGCAGGCCGCGGCGCTCGCCGCCGTCGTTGCGCTGCTCGCGCTGCTCGTCTGGAAGGTGGCGTTCGGGAGCGGCGACGGTGCGGCCGGGCAGCTTGCCCGCGGGGACAACCCTGTCGCCCCGCCGTTCGCGCTGCCGCGGATCGACGCCGCCGGAGGCACGTTGTCGCTCCCGGCGCTGCGCGGCAAGGCGGTGGTCGTGAACTTCTGGGCCTCCTGGTGCATCCCGTGCAAGGACGAGGCGCCGGCGCTGCAGGCGACGTACGTGCGCTACCGCGACCAGGGTCTCGTCATCGTCGGCGTCGACGCGCAGGACTTCCGCCAGGACGCTCGCCGGTTCATGAAGCGCTACGGCGTCACCTATCCCGTCGTCTACGACGGCTCGGGTTCGACGCTCGGCGCGTGGGGGGTGACGGGGTTCCCGGAGACGTTCTTCGTCGACCGGCAGGGACGGCTCGTCGGCGAGCGCATCCAGGGCGGCATCGACACCGATCGCAACAAGGACGCCTTCGCGCAGGGCGTCGCGCTCGCCCTCGGCACGGCGAGATGATCGGCCGCGTCGCACTCCTCCTCGCCCTGGCGGCCGTGCTCGCCGCGCCGGCGCTCGCAGGCGGGCGTCCGAGCCAGGCCGACCTCGAGGGCGAGATCGTGTGCCCGACGTGCAGGACGACCCTCGACCAGTCGACGGCGCCGATCGCCACCCGCATGAAGGCCTTCATCCGCGCGCGCATCGCCGCCGGCGACAGCGCCGCGGAGATCAAGGCGCAGCTCGTCGACCAGTTCGGTCCCGGCGTGCTCGCCGAGCCGCCGAAGCGGGGGTTCGACCTGCTCGCCTGGCTGCTCCCGATCGGCGGCGTCGCCGTCGGGGCGGTCACGGTCGGCGTGCTCGCCTGGGGCTGGAGCAGGCGGCGCGAAGGAGACGACGACCCGGGCGGCGGCCCGCCCCTCGACTCGGAGCTCGAGCGCCGCCTCGACGAAGAGCTCGCGCGCTTCGACGGGTGACGCTCGCGTGGGCCTGACGGAGCTCCCGGTCGCGCTGCTCGCCGGCTTCGTGTCGTTCCTCGCCCCGTGCGTGCTCCCGCTCGTGCCCGGCTACCTCTCCGCCGTCTCCGCGGTCGAGGCCGACCGGCTGGGCGAGCGCGGCTCGGCCAGGCGCGTCGTGCTGGCGAGCATTCCGTTCGTGCTCGGCTTCACCGCCGTCTTCGTCGCCCTCGGCGTCGGCGCCCAGCTCGTCGGTGCCGGCCTCTTCCGCGACCAGTTCCTGCTCGAGCGCGTCGCCGGGTTCGTGCTCGTCGTGTTCGGTCTCGCCTTCATGGGGCTGCTGCCGTGGCCCGAGCGGCTCGTCGGGGCGGGGCTCGTGCAGGGGGCGCGCAGCCGGGGCTCGCGGCTTGCCCTCGGCGGCGCCTTCGCCGTCTGCGCCGCGCCGTGCATCGGCCCGGTGCTCGCGGCGATCCTCGTCCTCGCAGGCTCGTCCGACACCGCGGCGCAGGGCGCCCTGCTGCTCGCCGTCTACTCGCTCGGGGTGGCGATCCCGTTCGTGCTCGCGGGCGCCCTGTTCACGCGGACGATGGGCGCCTTCCGCTGGATTCGCAGCCACTACGTCGCGATCCAGCTCGTGAGCGGCGCGATCATGGTCGCGCTCGGGCTGCTGCTGTTCTTCGGGCGCTTCTACGTCCTCCGTGTCTACCTCAACCGCTTCCTCGAGCGGTTCGGCCTCGAGCCGGTCTTCTGAACGGCCCCGCCGCTGAGCCGTCCTCGTCTGCTGCTAGCGTCATCCGGGTGGCGACGATCCTTCTGGTGGGGGTCGATCTGTTCTTCCGCGGGAAGCTGGAGGGCCTGTTGCCCGCCCATCGTCTCGTCACGAAGGACTCGGCCGATCCGCCCGACCTGGTCATCTGCGACATCGCGCGCGTCGACCCGCTCGATGTCGCGGAGTCGTGGCCGGACGTGCCCATCCTCGGCTACACGAACCACACCGACACGGCCGGGCTTCGTGCCGGGCACGCCGCCGGCTTCGACCAGGTGATCGTCAAGTCGGCTCTCGTCGAGCGCGCTCCCGAGCTCGTGCTCGAGCTGATAGCCCGTTGAGCGGCGCGGGTCGGCGCTCGCAACGGTTCCCTCGAAGCGCACCCGAGCCGTCCGGGTAGAGTTGCCGGGACGATGACCTACATCATTTCCGAGCCCTGCATCGACATCAAGGACAAGTCCTGCATCGACGTCTGCCCGGTCGACTGCATCCACGAGTTCGACCGGATGCTCGTGATCGACCCGGAGGAGTGCATCGACTGCGGGGCCTGCGAGCCCGAGTGCCCGGTCGAGGCGATCTTCCCGGAGGACGCGCTTCCGGACAAGTGGCAGCCCTTCGTGAAGATCAACTACGCGTTCCCCGAGGGCGCCGCGGTGATCAACGCGCTCGTCGAGCAGTACGCCACCGAGCACGACGTCCACAACGAGCCGCCCGAGTAGGGCCGGGGCGGGCGCCGCGTCAGCGCCGGGCCGCCGTGGGCGGTAGCCGCACGGCGATCCACGTGCCCGTCTCGGTCGTCGACGAAGAGAACGCGCCGTTGAGCTCGGCGGCGCGGGCTGCGAGGCCGTCGAGCACCGCCTGCCGGCGCTCCTGGGCGCCGTCGTCGCCGACGCGCAGCTCGACCCCGGCGGGCGTCTCCGTCACCGACACCGACACCCGCGTCGGCGGCCCGCGCCGCAGCGCCTGGTCGAGCGCCTCGCGGACGATCTGGTAGAGCGCCGACCGCGCTCCTTCGCCGAGCCGGTCGCCGGCCTGCACGTCGAGCTCGATCGCGATGCCGCGCCGCGCCGCCAGCCGCGCCGTCAGCTCGCCGACGGCGGCGGCGAACCCTTCGCGCCGCAGCGCCTCCGGCTCGATGCTCGAGACGATCTCCCGCAGGTCGACGCTCGCCTCGCGCGACACCTCGAGCGCGCGCGCGGCGATGCGGTCGGCCGCCTCGCCGTCTCCGGCGGCGAGCGCCTGCCGGGCGGCGTCGAGCATCTGCGCGAGCGCGGCGAGCTGCTGCACGGGCCCGTCGTGGATCAGCTCGCCGAGCCGCCTGCGCTCGTCGCGCTCGGCCCGCAGCCGCTCCGCCGCGCCGTCGTCGCTCAATCGATCATCGCCTCACGGAGCGCGATCGCCACCGCCTGCGTGCGGGTTTCGGCTTCGAGCTTCGTGAGGATGTGGCGGACGTGGCTCTTCACCGTCTCCGGGGAGATGAACAGCTGCGTGGCGACGTCGGCGTTCGACATGCCCTCGGCGAGGAGCTGCAGGATCTCGCGCTCCCGATGCGTGAGCACATCGCTGCCGTCCTTGCCCACGGTGAGCGACGACATCAGCGCCGGGTCGACAAACGTCTCGCCCGCCGCCACCTTCTCGATCGCGCGCAGCAGCGTCTCGTGCGAGGCCTCCTTGAGGATGTACCCGCGCGCCCCGGATTCGAGGCCGCGCTGCAAGAGCGCCCGTTCCGAGTAGGCGGTGAAGATCAGCACCTTCGCGTCGGGGACGCGGCGCACGATCTCCTCCGTCGCCTCGATGCCGTCCATCTCGGGCATGCGCAGATCCATGATCACGACGTCGGGCCGCCGCCGCTCCGCGAGCGTGACCGCCGTCTCCCCGTCGGGGGCCTCGCCGACGACGCGGATGTGCGGCGAGCGCAGCAGCGCGAGCCGCAGCCCCTCGCGCACGACCTCGTGGTCGTCCGCAAGGAGGACGGTGATCTCGCGCGTCTCGCTCACGCGGGCGATTCTACGGGCGGCGGGGGACGGCGGCCGCCCTGCCGGGTCGAGGAACGCCGTCGGCGTCGCGAGCGAAGCCGCGAGAAAGTCCGGGGTCAGGTCTTCTTCGTTCCACTCGCCTGTTCCCGTTGCGTCTGTGTGCCGGGTTCGTGACGATCCGTCCCCATCCGTAGATTGTTGTCTGTTTAGGCGCTAGGTTCGGGTGGTGGTGCGTCCTCCGAGGATCGAACTGGCTGGTGGTGTCTTCCATGTCGTTGTGCGCGGGAACGAGCGCGCGCTGGTGTTTCGGGATGATCGCGATCGGGAGCGGTTCCTCGAGATCCTGGGGGAGGTGGCTGTCCGGTATCGCTGGCGGGTGCTTGCGTACTGCCTGATGGGGAATCACTTCCATCTGCTCGTGATGACGTTGGAGCCGACGCTGGCGCGGGGGATGCGGCAGCTGAACGGGGTGTATGCGCAGTGGTTCAACCGTCGTCATCGGCGGGTGGGGCATCTGTTCCAGGGTCGCTACAAGGCGGTGTCGGTACAGACGGACGCGCATTTGCGGCGCACGGTGCGGTACGTGGTCAGGAATCCGATCCGCGCTCGGCTCAGTAGCCGGCCGCAGCAGTGGCGTTGGACGAGCCACCACGCCACGGTTGGCAGCGCGGCGGCGGGGATCGTTGCCGTCGACGAACTGCTTGCCTGCTTCGCCGACGATCGAGCGGAGGCGTTGCGCTGCTACCGGGTGATGGTCGAGACGCTCGAGGAGCCTCCGCCTTCGCGCCATCCGCTCGTTGTCGGCGACGATGTCTTCGTCGCCGGGCGTCTCGCGTGCGTGCCGCGGGATCCCGAGTTCACCCGGGCGATGCTGCGACCGCCGCGACCGACACTCGACGATCTTGTGGGCGCGGCGGACGACAGCGAGGGGATCGTGATCGCGCACATCGAGCACGGCTACAGCTTGCGCGAGATTGCGACCCACATCGGCTGCTCGGTCACGACCGTCCACCGGCGTGTCCACGCCGGCGGCGACGGGGGGCGGAGCTCGGCGGCGCCGGCCGCGGGTGGAACGAAGAAGACCTGACCCCGCCCTCAGCTTGCGCCGGCTTCGTGTGGTCGTCAGTCGTCCTCGTCGAGGTCGGGGTACTGCGGCGGTGGGATCCCCTCCGCGTCGACGAGCATCGGGTACGCCGCGGCTGTCGCCGGCCAGGTGTCGACTACCTTCAGCGCGAGCCGCCACTCGTCGCCGAAGTCGAACACGTACGCCAACGTCGACCCCTTCTTCAGGCCGACCTCGCGGATCGGTGTGCGTGCGCTGAGCGCGTCCTTGCCCATCTCCTCGATCTCGAACGGCGCCGTGTAGTGGGGGACGTTCCGGTCCCAGAAGTTGCCGCCGACCCAGAACGAGTAGAGGTGCGGGTCGAACCAGCCGAAGGCGAGCCGCAACGCCTCGTGCAACTGCTCGAGCGTCTGGTCGTCGCGGATCGCGATCGTCCTGCTCACCCTGGTCGTGGGCGCAGGCGTCAAAGACGAGTAGGGGACGATGACTGCTTCGACCGCGAGCACGCGCACGGGTCAATCCTACGGACTGTCCTCGAGGCGTGCCTCGCGCCGCCGCGTCAGGCCGCCGGCAGCGGAAACGCGAGCCACGGCATCCAGCGCGACCAGGCCGCCTCGAGCGCGCCGTCGTCGATCGCCCCGGCGAGCGCCTCGTCGAGTGCCTCTCGCAGCGGATCGTCGCCCTTCCTCACCGCCACGCCCCAGCGGTTCCGTGTCGGCAGCGTGAAGGCGAGGCGCATGTCCGGCTCGGCGTCGAGCGGCACCATCACGACGTCGTCGTCGACGAAGCCGTCGACCTCGCCGGCGCGCAGCGCGCGGATCATGTCTGCGAAGACGTCGGCCGTGCCGGCGAACGAGACGAGCTCGACGTCGGGGAACGTCTCCGCGAGGCGCATGTTGGTGCTGCCGGCGATGGCGCCGATGCGCCTGCCGCGGAGGTCAGCCGGCGTCGAGGCCGGGTCGTCCGCCCGGACGACGACCGACTCGTCGAAGACCGCGTAGGGCCGTGTGAAGTCGGCGCGGGCGCGGCGCTCGTCGCTCATCCCCTGGCCGCACCAGATCGCGTCGACGCGGCCGTTCTCGAGCGCCGGGTAGAAGTCGCTCCACGCGAGGAAGCTCCACGCGACCTCGAGGCCCAGCCGCGCGGCGACGGCGGCGGCCGCGGCCGGCTCGTAGCCGTCCCTGCGTCCACGGGCATCCGCGCGGGAGAACAGCGGCGGGGCGTCGAGATCGACGCAGCCGAGCGTGAGCCGACCCGGGTCGACGAGCGACGGGAGCGACGCCTGGGCCGTCATGCGGAGAACGTAGCCTTTCCTCGGGCGGGTGCTCAGGGCGTGAGCGTTTGACCGGCGAGACCGATCCGCCCTGCGCGACCACCGTCCGCCGTCGCGTCCGTGACCGCGAAGGCCAGCCGCCGCCGGGACGGACTGCAACCCGGCGACCGTTGCGCGCCGCGCGAGGCGCGGGGCGCGGGGCGTGGAAGAGCCGAGCCCGGCCGCACTACGGGGACGAAGCCGGCTCCTGCCGGGCTGCGAGCTCGGCCTTGCCGCGCTCGATCCAGTACTGCAACTCGCGCTGGAGCTCCTCGCCCCGCGCCACCCAGGCGGCCCGCTCCTCAGGCGTCCGGAAGATCTTCCTCTTCTTCATCATCGTCCTCTTCCAGCGACGGCCGCCGGGATCCGGCGCACGTTCACGTCGATGTCGGCCGGCGCTCCCATCGTTGCGATTACTTCGCTACGGTAGATGCCCCCGCTCCTCCTCCGCCTCATCAGGGTGCCCTGAGTCGGGCGAAAGCGCAAGATGGCCGGAGTGGCCGCGGCTGAACGCGGTTCTCGGCCTCGCGAACCTTCGGCCGCGCGTCGCGGATAGCGCAGGCAGAATCGGGGTCAGCCTCGATTTCCGACGGCCGAGGCGGGCTACCACGGGCGTGTGATCGGAAGGTCCGCTGCGACCCGTTCGGGCATCGTTCCGATCCGCACCGCTTCGAGCCGGGGCGCGATCGTCCGCGAGAGAAGCGCGAAGTCGCGGTGAGCGCCGTCGATCGATCCTCCTGCCGGTTCCTGCGAGTCTCGCTCATCGCGTCCCATTCCGGCTCTTGCGGAAGCGCGGGATGGGGAAGGCCTGACCGTGGCCGAGGCGCAGCGCGCGCTGCTCGGCAACCCGGACGATGTCGTCGATCACCGCGTGATGCCAGCCTTCGTCCCGCGCGACCCCGCGGGCCGTGCGCGCGGCGTCCACCACCCGCTGCGCGTGCTCGCGCACGATCCCCACGATGCCGCCTCCGAGGCCCGCCTCGCGCGCCAGGCGCCGCCAGGCGCCGGCGTCGACGGCGTCGGGGTCGCGGGCGCCCCCGATCGCCATCGCGAGCTTGCGGCTCAGGCCCGGATAGACGTTCGTCGCGACGATGTCGTACGCCGGCGCCAGCCGCGCCGCATGCCCCGGCTCGAGCAAGAGGGCGACGTTCTTGCCGTGCGCGTCCGCGTTCCCGAGTAGCACGTTCGCGACCGTCAGCAGCACCAGGTCGTTGAGATCGCGGGCCAGGCCGGCAGCGCCGAGGCGGCGCAACAGGTCGACGACGGCGGCGAGCGACGGGCCGCCCTCCTGTTCGTACTTCGCCGCCGGAAGCACCCCGAGCGCCTGGCAGACGTCCTCCTGATGTATCCGCTCGACACGATCGTCAACGACCGCCCGGTCGAAGCGCTCCACGAGCAGGCGCGGCAGCGCCTCGACACGGATCACCTCGGCGGAGGCTGCGCGCAGGCCCGCCTCGGCGACGACTCTCAGGCAGAAGGCCTCGTTCTCGACCAGCCCCGCGTAGCGCTCGTCGCCCGGCTTGAGGATGTGCGTCGACGGGGCGCCGCCGGTCGGCTCGCCGATGCGACCATCGGCGCCCCGCACGACGACGAGCTTCTCCTGCACGCCCGCCAGGCTCAACCGCACCCGCCCCTCGGCGGCGTCGACGCCGAGCGGGCTCCGCGGCAGCTCCCGGATCCGGCGCGCCAGCGCGTCCTCGTCGAGCCACTCGACACCCTGGTCGCCGCCCGCCGGCACCTCACCCTCCGGGACGACCGCGACCGCGCCCGCGCAATCGGCGCCGAGCCGCTCCAGCAGACCGAAGCCGTTCGCCTCGCTGAGCCCGAAGCCGCGTGCGATCGTCCCGCGCGCCGACCCCTCCGGCAGCAATCCCTCGAAGAACGGCTTCGTCGCGGCGCTCGGGTAGCGCTCGGCCCTCACGGGCAGGGACGCCGAGAGGAGGAGCGCCCCCTCGCCGTGGCGTTCGACGGTCTCCGGCGTGTACGAGAAGCGGTAGCGCTCGGGCCCGATCCGATCGAGCCGGCCGACGAGCTCGCCGCGCAGCCACACATCGAGACGGCTCGCCGGAGCGGCAGGCATGGCCTAGCCCCTTCCGCTCGGCGTCCGGTCGACGACGTCGAGTGCGAGGCCGAGTGCGCCGAGAACGCGCAGCAGACCGTCCAGGCGCGTCGTCGCCTTGCCCGCTTCGATCGTGTGCACGAGCCTCGTGCTGACGCCGGCCGCGAGCGCCAGCTCGTCCTGGCGCAGGCCCGCCCGCGCTCGCGCCACACGGACGCGCGAGCCGATCGATCGAGCGGTCTCCGCGGGAGTGGGATGCATGATCATGCATTATCGGCGTCGTGGTCGTAGTATGCAAGCGCGAATGTACGATCGCGCATCTTCAGTCGCCGACCGTTCGACGCAGAGCTGATATGCATGATCGTGCATTCGGACTGTCGAGCCGGGAACGGAGCGCCGTGACCTGCAGGACTGCGCCGTGTGCGTCGTGTCCTCGACGCCTCCACCGTCGACTTCCCGCTCGCGCGGCTGCGCGGCCGCGACGGGACGGCAGCCGCCGGCGCCGCCGGCCCCGCTCGGACCCTGGCGCACGTCGCGGCGCCGCAACTGTGCGAGCATGCCGAGCGGTAGCGCACCTGCATCCGATGCCACGCCCAGGGGAGCCGAGATGGCACGACCCGTAACCCTCTTCACCGGCCAGTGGGCCGACCTGCCGATCGCCGACCTCGCCGCGAAGCTCTCCGCCTGGGGCTTCGACGGCGTCGAGCTCGCCTGCTGGGGCGACCACTTCGAGGTCGACAGGCCGCTCGCCGATCCCGGCTACGTCAAGGCGCGCGGCGCGTTGCTCGAGCGGCACGGGCTCGGCTGCTGGGCGATCGGCGCTCATCTCGTCGGCCAGGCCGTCGCCGACCCGATCGACGCGCGCCACCAGGCGATCCTGCCGCCCGAGGTGTGGGGCGACGGCGACCCGGAGGGTGTCCGCGCCCGGGCTGCGGAGCGGATGAAGGACACGGCGCGCGCCGCGGCCGCCCTCGGAGTCACCGTCGTCAACGGCTTCACCGGCTCGCCCGTCTGGCACATGCTCTACTCGTTCCCGCCGAACGACTTCGAGGCGATCGCGCGCGGCTACGAGGAGTTCGCGGAGCGCTGGGGGCCGATCATCGACGTGTTCGACGAGGAGGGCGTGCGCTTCGGCCTCGAGGTGCACCCGACGGAGATCGCCTACGACTTCGTGACGACGCGCAAGGCGCTCGAGGCGATCGGCCGCCGGCCCGGGTTCGGGATCAACCTCGACCCGAGCCACTTCGCGCACCAGTTCCTCGACACGGCCGCGTTCGCGATCGAGTTCGCCGACCGGATCTACCACGTGCACGTGAAGGACTCGCGCCGCTCCCTCGACGGGCGCAGCTCGATCCTCGGCGGGCACCTCGACTTCGGCGAGCCGCAGCGCGGCTGGGACTTCGTCTCGCCCGGCCACGGCGACGTCGACGTCGAGGCGCTCTTCCGCGCGTTGAACCGGATCGGCTACTCCGGGCCGCTCTCGATCGAGTGGGAGGACTCCGGCATGGACCGCGAGTGGGGTGCGCAGGATGCCCTCGCCTTCGTGCGCCGCACCGACTTCGCGCCGTCCGCCGTCGCCTTCGACGCGGCGATGCAGAGGGAGACGTGGAGCGCATCTCTCGGGCTGCCGCCCCGTCGGCGGGGCGTGACGGGCGCGCCCTGCGCGGAGCCCTCGCCGGAGGCGCGTCCACTCGACGATCCCCTCGTCTTCGGCGCCCTTCCATTACACGGTCGCCACCGCGAGGCCACGCACACGTCCCGTCTGTCCTCCGGCGAGCCGTTGCCGGCGTCGAACCCGTCCTCGGCGCCTTCGACCTCGCGCACGACCGCGGCGGCCCCGGGCGGGCCGTAAGCCCACCCGCGCGCAGCGGTGACTGAGGGACATGAGAGCACTTCTCCAGATCTTCGCCTCCTCGCTCGTCGTCGCCGTGTTCTCTGTCCTGCCGGGGCGGGCTGCCGCGGGCTACGGCGTGCAGCCCGACGGCCAGTCTCTCCCCGTCACCGTCAACGTGATCGGGACCGTCGCCACGCCCGCGACGCTCGACTTCGTCGTCTACCTCGACGGGCTCGACCGCGACCCGTACGTGTGGGTCTCGGACAGCCTGCAGATGGACGGCTACGGGCTGCCGCTCGGCCGCCTCGTCGGCTCGTGCGCGCCATACGAGTTGATCCCATTCGGCGAGCCGGGCAAGTGGGTGTGCCGCGAGAGCACGATCCTCATGCAGCCCGGTCGCACGTACTACTGGTGGCTCGACTTCCGCCGCCTCGATACCGGCGACTACGCCGGGCAGCAGCGCGTCTCCGGGCCGTTCTCGTTCACGCTCGTGCCGCAGGCGCCGCCCGTCGAGCCACCGCCCGTCGCGCCGCCGCCCGAGGTCGACACGACGAGCGCCGTCTCGACGAAGACCGTCCTCTCCGCCGCGACGCTGCCGAGCGAGGACGCCTTCAACGGCACCGTCTCGGTCAAGCAGACGACGCTGACCCGGCTCCTCTACGGCACGATGAAGAGCCTCGTCACCCCGCGGACGCTCGCGATCGCCTGCTGGACCCAGCCCGACTGGGAATCCGTGCTCGCGGCCGAGGGAGACCAGCCGTCCCCCGGCAGCTCGACCGTGCTCGGCTTCTGGAAGCCCGCCCTGCCGCGCTGGCTGCACCTCGCGCCCGCGACGTGCGGCCCGGTGCAGGAGCTGCTCGATTCGGGCGTCGCGACCGGGAAGCGAGCAGCGGCGCTCGCGACCGTGCTGCACGAGGCGATGCACGCCTACGGCATCGACGGCGAGGCGCGGGCGAACTGCTTCGCCGTGCAGCTCGTCCCCTTCGCCGGCCGCAAGCTCGGCATGAGCACGACGCGCGCCGCCTACCTCGGCCGGCTCGCCGTCCGCTACGTGCGCGGCCACGCGCCCGCAGGCTACTGGAACTTCACGAGCTGCCGCGACGGGGGCCGCTGGGACATCGACCCTGCTCGCCCCAACCTGGGCTGACAGCGAGAGGACAGGTACAGCGAAACGCCTCCTCGCCACGTGGGCCGTCAGGGCCGGCGTCAGTTGACGCTAACGTAAGAACATGCTTACATAGAGTGCGTGGAGGCCGCGCTGAAAGCGATTGCCGAGCCCCGCCGTCGCGCGATCCTGCGCCTCGTGTGGGACGCCGAGCGCTCGGCGGGCGAGATCGCGTCGCACTTCGACGTGACGCGGCCCGCCATCTCCCAGCATCTGACCGTCCTCAAGGAGGCCGGGCTCGTGAGCGAGCGGCGCAACGGGACGAGGCGCCTGTACCGGGCGCGACCCGAGGGGCTCGCCGGCGTGCGGGCGTTCCTCGACGAGTTCTGGGAAGACCGCCTCGAGGCGCTGAAACGGGAAGCCGAGCGAGAGGAGAACAAGGAGCATGGAAAGCGCCCCTGAGGCGACCGCGGTCGTGCGCGAGATCACGATCGCCGCGCGCCCCGAGACCGTGTGGGAGTTCCTCGTCGACCCGCGCAAGGCCGAGCGCTGGATGGGTATCCGCGCTGCGTTCGACCCGCGGCCCGGCGGGGCGTACGAGGTCGAGGTGCTGCCCGGGCACACGGCGAGCGGCACGTTCGTCGAGGTCGACCCGCCCCGGCGCCTCGTCTACAGCTGGGGCTGGGAGCCGGGCGGGGACGGCGCTCCCGCGTCGGTGCCGCCGGGCTCCTCGACGGTCGAGATCGAGCTCGTGCCGGACGGCGCCGGCACCCGCCTGCGCCTCACCCACGGAGACCTGCCGAGCGCCGAGGCCGCCACCTCGCACGCCCACGGCTGGGATCACTACCTGGGGCGCCTCGTCGCCGCGGCAAGCGGCGGCGACCCCGGGCGCGACCCCTGGCTCGACGGAGTCAGCTAACGCAACGGAAGGGAGCAGGAGATGGCCAACGCGGTCGTGCACTTCGAGGTCGTGGGCCGGGACCTCCAGAAGCTGAAGAGCTTCTACGGTGACCTGTTCGGCTGGAAGACGCAGGAGATCCCGGAGATGGGTTACGCCATCGTCGAGAAGGAAGGAGACGGCATCGCCGGCGGCATCGGGCAGACGCCCGACGGCGGGCCCGGCCACGTCACCTTCTACGTCTCCACCGATGACCCGCAGGCGATCCTCGACCGGGCGCAGGAGCTCGGCGGCACGACGATCATGCCCGTCACCGAGCTGCCCGAGGTGACGATCGCGCTCTTCGCGGACCCCGAGGGGCACGCGATCGGGCTCGTCAAGGGCATGTAGGAGCCGGCGGGGGGCGGGGCGAGGTCTCGACTTCGCCCCGCGTCCTGCCCGCGGAGACCGTCTCGACCGGGGCGCACGCCACGAGCGGAGTCGCCGCCGGCAGGCGCGGCGCCGCGAATCACTCGATCGAGGGTGGCGCCCTCACCCCTTTTGCGGAGATGACAGGGGTGCGGGTTCACGGCACCGTTTCCAGCGAAGGGGCGACTTCATGTGTGCAGCACGATCGGGCCGTCGGGCGGATCGCGACGAGTCCGGGTTCACGCTCGTCGAGCTCCTCGTCGCGCTCGCGATCATCGGCATCCTGCTCGCCGTCGCCGTTCCCTCGCTGCTCGGGTTCGAGAGCAGGGCTCGCGTGAGGGCGGCCGAGGCGAGCCTCCGCGCCGCGCTCGCGGCCGTCGAGGCCTATCACCACGACTACGCCACCTACGACGAGACGTCGCTGACCCCGGCGGCTCTGCGCGCCTACGACCAGGGGCTGTCGCCCGGCATCGCCGTCGTGTCCGGCTCCGTGGGCACCTACTGCATCAGGTCGACGCAGGGCGGCGCCAGCGTCTTCAAGAACGGCCCCGGCGCGCCGATCACGACTGCCGCCTGCACGTAGGCGGCGGCCTCCTCGGCCCGGCGCCCGCGCCGCCTCGGCAGCGACAACCGGCGGCGGCCCGAGCTACCGGCACCGGGTCGCCGGCATGGGACCAGCGAAGGCGACGCGCCGCTTGATGCTTTCGGACGCCCGCAACGAGGTCAAGGGGAAGTCGCAGCACGTCGAGACGGTCGTCGGAGGGAACCGCCGAGTGGAGATCCGGCGCTTCCCCGACTATGCGGTCGTATGCTGACCGCATGCGCTTCTATCTGGTGCTGCATACGGCCGACGGGACGGCGCTGCCCAACGAGGTGATCGAGCTCGACAAGCTTCCCCAGGCCGGAACGGCGATCAGGCCGCCGGTCTGCCGGCAGGACTGCTTCGTGACGCGCGCGGTGCCGGCCGCGATCGAGGCGACGGGGGACATCCGCATCGCCGGGTGGGTCTACGCCGACCTGATCGGCTGAGAGACGCCTCCGGCCCCGCGTTCAGCGTCCGGGGATGGTCAGCTCACGCCCGATGTAGAAGCCGGAGGTCGCCTCGAGCACGTAGGGCGACATCAGCCGCTGGCGCTCCGCCTCGACCTCCGACAGCCGGTAGCGCTCGCGCGACTCCGGCGAGTCCCACACCGAGATGCCGACGACCTCGTCGGTGCCGACGCCGTCGAGCTCGTAGGCGGCGATCATGCCGTCGGGAAACGTCGCCGGCCGCCACGCCTGGCGGAACGCCTCGCGTGACCCCGGCTTCAGCTTGCGGGTCGTGATCCAGACGAATTTCTGGTCGGTTCCCATGATCCGGCCTCCCTGTCAGTCGCAGAGCACTCGCAGGGAAACCGTATCGCGTCCGCGCGCAGGTTTCGCGTGGCGCCCCGCGGCTCAGCCGGTCTCGCGGTAGTCCGATCCGCCGTGCTGCCTGCCGTCTCGGACGCCGCGGGGGCGACGATCGGCCGGGCCCGGCCAGCGCTCTCGCCGCAGGCGGTGGATGTCGACGACGATGCCTCCCGGTAGCAGGTGCGGGCGCAGAAGCCGGAAGCCGAGCTTTGCGAGTACCCGCGCCGACGCCGTGTTCTCGACGCGGCAGCGGCCGATGAGCTCGTCGAGCCCGGCGTCGTCGAACGCCTCGTCGCGGGCGGCGGACGCCGCCTCCGTCGCGATTCCCTGCCCCCAGCGGGACGGAGCGACGAAGTAGCCGATCTCGACGTCCTCGTCGCGGCAGCCCTTGCCGGGGCCGACGCGCGACAGCTCGACGAAGCCGAGCCACTCGTCCGTGCCCGATTCGATCACGGCGCGCTTGCCGAAGCCGTTCTCCTCCCACTCGGCGAGCGACTGCTCGTGCTGCACGATCGCCTTCGCGCCGTCGAGCGGCTCGGCGCGGATGTAGCGGATCACGTCGGGGTCGCGCATGAAGCGCGCGAAGCGCTCGAAGTGCGCGTCGTGCCAGCGCTCGAGGCGCAGACGCGGAGTAACCACCTCTTCCCGCGGGCCGGTACCGATCAGCTGGCCGCTCACCCCCACACCATCGGCTGCGCAGGGCCGGCACTTGACCTCCTGCGGCGCGGCCGGGCCGGCGGAGTGCGAGCCGGTCGGGGGTGGGGCGTACGATGCAACCATGAGTGACGAGGACGCACGGCGGCGACGTATCTCGGGCATGCGAGCCATCGCAGCGATCCCGGTTGCGGCCGTCGCGCTCTCACTCGCGCTCGTGGGGTGCGGCGGAGCCGCGCCCGAGCAGACGACGGTGGGGCAGCCGTCCGCCGGCGCCGTGCCGCCCGGCGGCGGCCTCACGGTCGCCGAGGCGATCGCGACCAGCGCCGAGCCGCCGCTCGCGGTCACGGGGTGGGTCGTCGGCACGGACGGAAAGGCGCGGCTCTGCTCGACCTACGACGCCGCCGCGGACGAGCCGTGCGGCGCTCCGTCGCTCGCCCTCAGGGGCGACGTCACGGCGAAGAGCGGCGAGAAGGTCACGGTGTTCGGCGCCGTCGAGGGGGAGGCGTTCGCCGTCTCCTCCACCGTGCAGGGCTGAGCCTCCGATCCACCGCTCCGCGCGGGCCGGCGCGTCCCCGGCACACTGGCGGGCATGCTCGACACCAGCATCCCGCCGCCCACGCAGGCGCGCGCATTCGCGGCGCGCCGCCGCGTGCGCCTCTCCGACCTGGACGCGTGCGGCCGCGTGCGGCTCGACGCCGTCGCCCGCTTCCTCCAGGACGCGGCGATCGACGACGTGCAGGAGACCGGCTGGGGCCTGCCCGAGCACCTCTGGTTCGTGCGCCGCATCCGCGTCGACGTGCTCGCGCCGCTCCTCGACGACCGGGACGTCGAGGTGGTGACGTGGTGCAGCGGCCTCGCCGCGCTCGCGGCAGGGCGGCGCTGGTCGCTGACGGGCGACCGCGGCGGACGCGTCGAGGTCGACAGCGTCTGGATCCACCTCGGCCCGGACCAGCGCCCGGCGCGGATCGAGGACTTCGGCGTCTACGCGGAAGCCGCCGCAGGCCGGCGCGCCTCGACGAAGCTGCGGCTCCCCGACCCTCCTGCCGGCGCGGCGCGGTCGCCGTGGCCGCCGCGGACGACCGACGTCGACCTCCACGGCCACGTCAACAACGCCGTCTACTGGCAGGCGGTCGAGGATCGGCTCGCGGGCTGCGCGATCGACCTGCGCCGGCCGTGCCGGGCCCAGCTCGACTACCGCGAGCCGATCGACCTCGCCGACGACGTGCAGCTCGCCGAGTTCGGCGACGGCGCCGGCCGATACCTCGCGTTCGCCGTCGACGAGCGGGTGAAGGCCGTCGCCGCGCTCGGGCCGCTCGCCGCCCGCTGAGCACGACGCCGCGCGCAAGCGGCCGCGCTCGCACGGCCGCGCGGCCTGCATCAGTATGCAACGATGGTTGTACGTTCGTGCCCGCGACGCGTCCCCGGCTCGGGCCCGTGAGCGGCGAGGCGACGCCCGACGGCGCGGCAGCAGTTGCGCGGGAGCGCTGGGCGGGAGGGGCGTGGCGCCGCCCGCGGCAGGCCCTCGTGGATCGCCGTGCGGCACGCCGGCAGCCGGCGACGTTCTCGCGCGCGCCGATCCGCAACTGCCTCGGACCGGTGGAGATGCTCGACAAAGAGCAGCTGCTCGCCGTCCACGAGGCCTCGGCGTCGTGCGGCTCGCCGAGCTCGTCGGCGGCGACAAGAGCCAGATCTCGCGCACCCTGCGGACACTGGACGAGCACGGCTTCGTCACCCGTGACCCCGGACACGCTCGCCTACCGGCTCGGGTGGCGCATCTTCGCGCTCGCGGCACGCGTCGGCGAGTCGCGTCTGGTCGCCGAGGCTCCGCCGATCCTGCGCCGGCTCGTGCGCGAGCTGGGCGAGAGCGTCCACCTGTCCGTCCGCCAGGGCGCGCAGGTGCTCACGCTCCTCTCCGAGTCACCCGAGGCGGCGATCCACGCGCCCGGCCGGGTCGGTGCGCTGACCCCCCTCGCCACCACCTCCGCCGGACGCGTGCTCGCGACCGACCTCGCGGAGGCGAACCTCGAGGCGCTCGGGCTGAGCGCCGTCGCCGACGCCGTCGCGGCCGCAGGCGAGCTCTCGGCCGCGATCGGCGGCACCGCGCCCGGGGACGGCATCGTCGCCTGAGAGCGCGGGCGGCGCCGCCGCCTCGTCGGCGCGCCGATCTCGGGGAGAGCGGCGTGAGGCGCCGCGGCTAGATTGGACAGGTGGCCCGCTCGAACGCCCGCACGTTCGCCCGACTGCTGCGCTTCCTGCACCCGTACCGCTGGTCGCTCGGCGCCTCGACGCTGCTCGCGATCGCCTCGCAGGGCGCCGCCGTCGCCGTGCTCGTGCTTACCGGCTTCGTCGTCGACGAGCTGCGCGGCGCCCGCGACACGCACCGGCTCACGCTCCTGATCGCCGCCGTCCTCGCCGCCGGCGTCGCGAGGGCGCTGCTCATGCTCGGGCGGCGCTTCATCTCCGGCCGGCAGGCGCTCGGCGTCGAGTGGGACATGCGCGACGCCCTCTATGCGCGCCTGCTGCGCCTCTCGTTCGGCTTCTACGACCGCCACCAGACCGGGCAGCTGATGTCGAGAGCCACCGTCGACCTGCAGACGATCCGCTTCTTCCTCGGCTACGGCCTCATCTTCTTCGCCCAGCACGTCGTCACGATCCTCTCCGTCACCGCCGTCCTCTTCTTCTACGAATGGCGGCTGGCGCTGATCGCGGTCGCGATCACACCGCTGCTCGTCGGCGTCGCCTACCGCTACAGCCACGTCTCGCATCCGCTGCTGCGCGACGTGCAGCAGAAGCTCGGCGAGGTGGCGACCGTCGCCGAGGAGTCGATCGTCGGCGTCCACGTCGTCAAGTCGTTCGCCCAGGAGGAGCGGCGCGAGGAGCGGTTCCGCCGCGCCGCCGACGCCGTCTTCCACGCGAGCGTGCGCGCGAACGCCCAGCGCGCCCTCTACGTGCCGCTGCTCAGCTTCCTGCCGATGCTCGCCCAGGCGGGAGTGCTCATCGCCGCCGGCCACTTCGTCGTGCGCGGCGAGCTCACGCTCGGCGGCTTCTTCGCCTTCAACCTGCTCCTCACCATGCTCGTGGCGCCGCTGCGGATGCTCGGCATGTGGATCGGCCAGGCGCAGCGGGCAACCGCGTCGGGGGAGCGGTTCTTCGAGGTCGTCGACGAGCCCGAGGAGGTCGGCGACGCGCCCGGCGCGCGCGAGCTGCCTCCCGGCCCCGGCCGCGTCACGTTCGCGGGCGTCGACTTCGCCTACGAGCCGGGGCGGCCCGTCCTCCATGGCATCGACCTCGAGATCGAGCCCGGCACAACCGTGGCGCTGATCGGCGCCTCGGGATCGGGCAAGACGACGCTCGCCTCGCTCGTGCCCCGCTTCTACGACGCGAGCGCCGGCTGCGTGCTCGTCGACGGCGCCGACGTGCGCGACGTCACGCGCCGCTCGCTGCGCCGCGCGATCGGCGTCATCTCGCAGGACCCCTTCCTCTTCTCGGCCAGCGTGCGCGACAACATCGCCTTCGGCGTCCCCGACGTGGCGCAGGAGCTCGTCGAGGCCGCCGCCCGCGCGGCCCAGGCGCACGAATTCGTCGAGCAGCTTCCCGACGGCTACGACACCGTCATCGGCGAGCGCGGCGTCACGCTCTCCGGCGGCCAGCGCCAGCGGCTCGCGATCGCCCGCGCGCTCGTGATCGACCCGCGCATCCTCATCCTCGACGACGCCACCGCCTCGGTCGACGCCGGCACCGAGGCGCTGATCCGCGCCGGCCTCGCCGAGGCGATGCGCGGCCGCACGACGATCGTGATCGCGCACCGCCTCTCCACGATCGCGCTCGCCGACGTCGTCGTCGCGCTCGAGCACGGCCGCATCGTCGCGCGCGGCACGCAGGAGGAGCTGCTGCACACGAGCTCCGTCTACCGCGAGATCCACGACTACGGGCTGCTGCAGGAGATCGGCGTGTCGGCATGAAGGTCTGGCAGGCGGGCGGCCACCTCAGCGAGGAGCGCGGCGGCAAGGTCGCCGACTGGTCGTGGCGCAGGACGCGGCGGCGCCTCGCGATGCTCGCCGGGCTCGCCCGGCCGTACCGTGGACGTACCGCCGGCGCGATCGTCTCGCTGCTCGCCTTCACCGTCGCCGGCCTGGCGCCGCCCTACCTCGCCAAGCTCGCCGTCGATCACGGCATCCGCACCGGCGACCTGCGCGCGCTCGCCTGGATCGTCGTCGCGTTCGTCGCCGCCGGCGTGGCCACGTTCGTGCTCTCCGCGCTGCAGACCTACCTCACCGGCTGGGTGGGCGAGCGGGCCCTCGCCGACCTGCGCGACCGCCTCTTCACGCATCTGCAGCGCCTCTCGCTCGGGTACTTCGAGCGCAACCGCACGGGTGCCATCGTCAGCCGCATCACGAACGACGTCGAGGCGCTCGACACGCTCGTCACCGACGGCGTCACAAGCCTCGTGCAGAACCTGCTGCTGCTCCTCGGCACCGCCGTCGTGCTGCTCCTGCTCGACTGGCGGCTCGCGCTCGCCACGCTCGCGATCCTGCCGCTGATGGCGCTCGCCACCGTGTGGTTCCGCGTGCGCTCGAACCGCGCCTACCGCCGTGTGCGCGAGCGCATCGGCCTCGTCACCGCCACCCTCGCGGAGGACATCTCCGGCATGCGCGTCGTGCAGTCGTTCGCGCGCGAGCCGCGCAACCAGGGGAGCTTCCGCGGCATCAACAGCCTCTACCGCGACGCCAACTACGAGACGGTCGTGCTCAACGGCCTCTACTTCCCCGCCGTCGACTTGCTCGCCTCGCTCGCCACCGCCGTCGTGCTCGGCTACGGCGGCTACCTGCTCATCCACGACGAGGTCACGATCGGGACGCTGCTCGCCTTCACCCTCTACCTGTCGAACTTCTTCGACCCCGTGCAGCAGCTCTCGCAGCTCTACAACACGTTCCTGTCCGCGATCGCCGCGCTCGACAAGATCATCGAGGTGCTCGACGAGGAGCCCGAGATCCTCGATGCGCCCGGCGCCCGCCCGCTGCCGCGCGTCGCGGGCCACGTCCGCTTCGAGGGCGTCCGCTTCGGCTACGGCTCGCTGCCCGAGGTGCTGCACGGGATCGACCTCGACGTGCCCGCGGGCACGTCGGTGGCGCTCGTCGGCCGCACGGGAGCCGGCAAGTCGACGATCGCGAAGCTGATCGCCCGCTTCTACGACCCGCGCGAGGGGCGGATCACGATCGACGGCCACGACGTGCGCGACGTGCAGCAGCGCTCGCTGCGCCGGCAGCTCGGGGTGGTGCCGCAGGAGGGGTTCCTGTTCGCCGGCACCGTCGCCGAGAACATCGCGTTCGCGCGCCCGGACGCCTCGCGCGCGGAGATCGAGCAGGCCGCCGCGGCCGTCGGCGCCGACGGCTGGATCCGCGAGCTCGAGCGCGGGTACGACACGCAGCTCGGCGAGCGCGGCTTCCGGCTCTCGCTCGGCCAGCGGCAGCTCGTCGCGCTCGCCCGCGCGCTGCTCGCCGACCCGCGCATCCTCATCCTCGACGAGGCGACGTCGTCGGTCGACATCGGCACCGAGCGCGTGATCGAGCGCGCGCTGCGCACGGTGCTTGCCGGGCGCACCGCGTTCGTGATCGCGCACCGGCTGTCCACGATCCAGGGCGCGGACCTCATCGTCGTGCTCGCCGACGGGCGGATCGTCGAGCACGGCAGCCACGCCGAGCTGATGGCGCACGGCGGCATGTACACGAGCCTGTACGGCGACTGGGCCGAGCGGGTCGCCTGATCGGGACGCCGAGGGAGGAGGAGCCGCGACGACCGCATGTCAAAAGACAGCGA
Source organism: Gaiella occulta (assembly GCF_003351045.1). Taxonomy (GTDB): domain Bacteria; phylum Actinomycetota; class Thermoleophilia; order Gaiellales; family Gaiellaceae; genus Gaiella; species Gaiella occulta. The sequence goes on along the minus strand of NZ_QQZY01000006.1, from coordinate 110,952 downwards.
CCGGCGCCGTCACCTGCGCGCAGTAGAGTGGCCCTTCCGATGAGCGCCCCGTTCGTCCACCTGCACGTCCACTCCGAGTTCTCGATCCTCGACGGGGCATGCCGGGTGCCGGCGCTCGCCGAGAAGGCGGCGCGGCTCGAGATGCCCGCCGTCGCACTCACCGACCACGGCTCGCTCGCGGGCGTCGTCGACCTCTACAAGGCCGCCCGCAAGCAGGGCGTGAAGCCGATCCTCGGCTGCGAGGTGTACGTCGTCGACGACCGGCGCGCGCAGCACAAGGGCCATGCCCACCTCACCCTGCTCGCCGAGTCGAACGCCGGCTACGCGAACCTGATCAAGCTCTGCTCGCTCGGCTACCTCGAGGGCTACTACTACCGCCCGCGCGTCGACTGGGAGCTGCTCGAGCGCTACGCCCCCGGGCTGATCGCGCTCTCCGGCTGCCTGTCGGGACGTGTCTCGCGGGCGATCTCCGAGTCGCGCATGAACGACGCCGAGATGGAGCTCGACCGGCTCGAGCAGATCTTCGGCCGCGACAACGTCTACGTCGAGCTGCAGAACGCCCGGCTCGACGTGCAGCAGCCCGTGTTCCAGGCGCTGCCCGGGCTCGCCGCCAAGCGCGGGCTGCCGCTCGTCGCCACCGGCGACGTCCACTACCTCGACGCCGCCGACGCGTACGCGCACGAGGCGCTGCTGTGCATCCAGTCGGGCGACTCGCTCAAGAACCCGAACCACTGGAAGTTCGGGACGAACGAGTTCTACTTCAAGACGCCCGCGGAGATGGCGCTCGACTTCCCCGGCCACGAGGACGCGATGCGGCGCACGCTCGAGGTCGCCGAGCGCTGCAACGTCGAGATCGAGCTCGGGCGCATCCTGCTGCCGCAGTTCCCGACGCCCGGCGGCCGCGACGCCTTCGAGTATCTCGTCGAGCTGTGCGAGGCCGGGCTGCGCAAGCGCTACGGCAAGACGACGCCCGAGCTGACGGAGCGGCTGCAGTTCGAGCTCAAGACGATCCGCGAGATGGGCTTCGCCGACTACTTCCTCATCGTCGCCGACTTCATCGGCTTCGCGAAGCGCGACGGCGTCGCCGTCGGCCCGGGCCGCGGCTCGGCGGCCGGCTCGCTCGTCGCCTACTGCCTCGAGATCACCGACATCGACCCGATCCGCTACGACCTCCTGTTCGAGCGCTTCCTCAACCCCGGCCGCAAGTCGATGCCCGACATCGACATCGACTTCGCGGTCGAGGGCCGCGAGCGCGTGATCGCCTACGTCGCCGAGAAGTACGGACGCGACCGGGTCGCGCAGATCATCACCTTCTCGACGATGGCCGCCCGCGCCGCCATCCGCGACGCGGGCCGCGTGCTCGAGATCCCGTACGGCACCGTCGACCGCATCGCCAAGCTCGTGCCCGAAGGCCCCGGGCAGACGCTCGCGGACGGGCTCAAGCCCGGCGCGGAGCTACGGCAGGCCTACGACAGCGATCCCGCCGCGAAGGAGATCGTCGACCTGGCCCGGCCGCTCGAAGGGCTCACCCGCGCCGACTCGATCCACGCGGCCGGCGTCGTCATCGGGGCCGAGCCGCTGATCGAGACGATCCCCTTGCAGCAGAAGGGTCCGGACGCGGAGGTCGTGACGCAGTTCTCCATGAACACCGTCGAGCAGCTCGGCCTGCTGAAGATGGACTTCCTCGGCCTGCGCAACCTCGACGTGATCGAGACCGCCGTCGCCCTCGCCGGCGACGGCCTCGACATCACGAAGATCCCGCTCGACGACCGCAAGACGTACGAGATGCTCGCCCGCGGCGAGTCGACGGGCGTCTTCCAGTTCGAGTCGTCCGGCATGCGCGAGGCGCTGCGCCAGGTGAGGCCAACCGAGTTCGAGGACTTGATCGCCCTCGTCGCGCTGTATCGCCCCGGGCCGATGGCGTACATCCCGACGTACGCGGCGAGAAAGCACGGGCGCGAGCCGGTCTCGTTCCCGGACGAGCGCCTGAAGCCGATCACCGGAGGCACGTACGGGACGTGCCTCACGGGCGACACGCTCGTGTTCGACGCCGCGAGCGGTCGCCGCATTCGGATCGATGAGCTCTCGGGAAGCGAGGACGTGCTCGTTCAAGGGGTTGACGACGATCTCTCGCCGACCCATTCCCACGTGACCGCCTGGTTCGACAACGGTGTACGGCCCGTCTACGAGGTGCGCCTGCGCAACGGCGCATCGATCCGTGCGACGGCAGATCATCAGTTCCTCACCGAGTCCGGCTGGCAGGAGCTTTGCGCGCTGCGTCCAGGCGAGCGCCTCGCGACTCCGCGGAAGCTCTCGCTCAGCGGTGACGGGCGGTGGTTGAGCGAACGGGAGCGGGCCAGGTACCGAACGCTCGCATACGTGATCGCGGACGGCTCGGTCGGTACTGCGTTGACGTCGTTCTACTCGTCGGACGCATCGCTGCTCTCGAGTTTCGAGCACTCGTGCCTGATGGGCTTCGATGATGTCGTGCTGAACCGCTACGAGAAGGACAGAGGCGTCGTGTGCATCACCGTCACGCGTGATCGCGACAAGGTCGAGCGCTATCACGAGCCGTCGTCGCTCGAGCATTGGCTCCGCAGCATCGGCCTTCGCTGGAAAGCCGGCGACGACCCGGGGCGTGGTGGGCGCAGGGGGCCGACGAGCGCGCAGAAGCTCGTGCCCGAAGAGGTGTTCGAGCTCGCGGACGAGGAGATCGGCCGGTTTCTCGCCGCACTATGGGATTGCGACGGGCACGTCGGATCGAGAGCCGTGACGTACAAGACCATTTCGCCGACCCTCGCCTCGGACGTCCAGGCGCTGCTCCTCAGGCTGGGTATCAGGGCATCGATCTCTGCCGCCCCGTACGGTGACGGGGCAATCGCATATCAGGTGACGCTCGACGGGGCGCAGCGCTTTGCGGAGCTCGTTCAGCCGTTCATGGTCACCTGGAAGCGCAATGTGAGGGCCTGCGCCGCTGACCGCGGCTTGACGCTCGACCGCCGACAGGTGTTGGCGGAGATTCTCGAGGCCACCGACGGTGCCCCGCTGTCCGAGGTCGATCGCACGCGCGGCGGGCGACTCTCCGTTCGAGGTACGGCGCGGCTCGCGGGCCTCGAGCGACGGCACTTCCACAGCGGCCGGCAGCGCATCGGTGCGCGCGTGGTGGCAGAGGCGATCGACCGCATCGAGCTTCCACGAGCGGAGCGTGCGATCCGCGTGTGCTGGCAGGAGATCGTCTCGATCGAGCCGGCCGGCGAGGAGCGCGTCTACGACATCACCGTCGGCGGCATCCACAACTTCGTGGCCAACGGCATCATCGTACACAATTGTATATACCAGGAGCAGTACATGGAGATCGCGAAGGCGCTCGCCGGCTTCAGCCCGGCCGAGGCCGACGATCTGCGCAAGGCGATCGGCAAGAAGATCCACGCGCTGATGGCGTCGCTGAAGCAGAAGTTCCTCGACGGCTGCGCCGCCAACGGGGTGGCCCCCGGAACCGCGAAGGGGCTGTGGGACGACATGGAGAAGGCGCAGGACTACTCCTTCAACAAATCGCACGCCGCCTGCTACGCGCTGATCGCCTACCGCACCGCCTGGCTGCGCGCCAACCATCCGCGCGAGTACATGGCCGCGCTCATCTCATCGGTGATGAGCACGAAGGATCGCGTGCCGCTGTACGTGAACGCGTGCGAGGAGATGGGCATCGAGGTGCTGCCGCCCGACGTGAACGAGTCGGGCACCGACTTCGCCGTCGTCGACGGCAAGATCCGCTTCGGCCTCAACGCCGTCAAGAACGTCGGCGACAGCGCCGCGCGCGCGATCGTCGCGGCGCGCGAGGCGGGCGGTCGCTTCGGGTCGATCTGGGAGTTCACCGAGCGCGTCGACCCGCAGGTCGTCAACAAGCGCGCGCTCGAGTCGCTCGTCAAGTGCGGCGCGCTCGACTCGACAGGCGCTTCGCGGATGGGGATGCTCGCCGCGCTCGAGCAGGCGCTCGCCTACGGGCAGAAGCTCGCCGCCGACCGCCTCGCCGGTCAGGCGTCGATCTTCGACAGCGACTTCGGCGCCGTCGCGGCCGCGACGGAGACGCATCGGCACCATCCGCCGATCGCGGCGGGCGAGTTCGAGAAGGCGGAGCTGCTCAGGCTCGAGAAGGAGACGCTCGGCCTCTACGTGTCGGAGCACCCCTTGCACGCGGTGCGCGAGCAGCTGCGCCGCAAGACGGACGCCACGCTCGCCGAGCTCGAGCGCCGCCGCGACGGCGAGGTGGTGACGGTCGGCGGCATCGTCTCGTCGGTGAAGCAGCTGATGACGAAGAAGGGCGAGCCGATGGTCTTTCTCACGCTCGACGACCCGACCGGCTCTGCGGAGGCGGTGGTGTTCTCGACCACCTATGCGACTGCGCGGGAGCTGTGCGTCAGCGACCGCATCCTCGTGGTCAAGGGGCGCGTCGACCACAAGCAGCAGGGCGAGACGAAGCTGATCGCCATGGAACTGGCGGCGTTCGAGGCCGTGCCGGAGCGGCGCGAGGTGCGGTTCCGCCTCGACGCGCGGCAGGCGCCGGCCGGCGTCATCCAGGAGCTCGCACGCCTCGTGAAGGACTACCCGGGCGAATCGCCCGTCTACGTGGCGCTCGAGACCTCGCTCGGCGCGAAGACGCTCGCGCTCGGCCCCGAGTACCGCGTGCAGTGCGACTCCGACTTCCTCGCCGAGGCGAAGGCGCTGCTGGGCGAGGCCGCGGTCAAATAGGCTCGGCGACGCCGACCCGCTCGGCGCCGTCCCCGGCCGCCGCCGGCACCGTGGCGGCGATCGTCTCGTGGCGTGCCCCGGGCCGCCGGGGGCCGGCGCGGCCCCCGGCGCGGCCGCTCGCCGTCACGAGACGACGAGCTTTCCCTTCATGCCGGCTGCCTCGTGGCCCGGCACCGAGCAGTAGAAGTTGTAGGTGCCCTTCTTGAGGGTGAGGAAGGCGACCGCGAGGCCCTTCCCGAGCGTCTTCGTGCCCCCGAGCTCGTTCTCGCCGCTCTCGATGCGCACGTTGTGCTGGATCGTCGAGCGATTCGTGAAGACGATCTTGATCTTGCCGGGGTGCGCTCGCAGCACCTTCGTGTCGAACTTGAGGCCGAGCGGCGGTGCCGAGACCTTCACGACGCTCGCTGCGCCGGACGGGCGGGCGGCGGCGGGCCCTGCGGCGACAGCCGCGGCTGCGACGCAGGCGACGAGGGCGGGCGTGACGGGGAGCTTCACGTGCGGTCTCCTTCGGCTCGTGGGTCGGGTGCGACACGATGTCCGTGTCCGCCGCACGGTGCCTGCGACCGTGTCAAGAGCGCACCAAGAATCGGTTACGCCGAGGTTACGTCTGTGGCGAAGGGGCCCTCGCGCCGCCGTCCGTAGGCCGCCCCGGCGGCGCCCCGTGCGGCGGCGTCGCGTGGCCGGCTGAGCGGTCAGCCGCGCAGGAGCCGGCGGACACGGTCGCCCACGAACACGCACGCGACCCAGGCCGCCGCGATCACGGACACGATCGCCCAGTAGCTCCCCGCCGCCTCGCCGCCGGAGAGCACGAGCCCGATCGTCTGCAGCGCCAGCACGACCGCGAACGTGGCCGAGGCGAGCTCGAGAGAGCGGCGCGAGAAGCCGTAGCGCCAGCCGATCAGCAGCGCGAGACCCGAGGCGAGGGCGATCACGGGGCGGGATTGTACGGGCGCGGTGCCGTCGGCCCGCGTGCGTAGGCTCGACCCGTGCGCAGCGAAGACCTCGACGTGCACGTGACCGCGCTGTGCGCTCGACACGGTATCGCGCGCTGCGACGGCCGCGGGCGTGCCGTCCGCAAACGCGTGCGCCACCGCGACGGTCGCGTCGAGCGGTCGCTCGAGATCCGCATTCCACCGGTGCGCGGGCAGGTCAGCTACTTCGTCGCCCTGCACGAGATCGGGCATCTCGTCGGCGACGGCCGCTCGGGCAGGCGGCTCGAGAAGGAGGCGGCGGCGTGGCGCTACGCCCTGCGCGAAGCGCTGGTCGAGCCGACGGACGCCACGCGCCGGCGGCTCGGGCGCCGGCTGCGCTCCTACGTCAGCTGGGCGCAGCTGCGCGCACGCAGGCGCCGTCCGCCGTACCTGCCGCCGGCGGGAGACCCGTTCTGGGAGCTGCTCGCCTGGCTGGAGCGCTGATCGAGACCGGCGTCCGCGGCAGGGAAGCGGCCGCGTCTTTACGAAGTCCTCACCGCACGTGCGCAATTCGTTGAGACGGATGCCGTAGAAGGGGGACATCCGACTCGGCGTGTCGGCCGAATACACAGGTACGGCAATGCGTTAGCAGAGGTGACGATGTCAACGGCGAATCTCCAAACCGGCCCCGACCTCGAGCTCGAGATGGTCGAGCGCTGGCGCGCGGAGTCGCTCGTGCGCGCCGGCTACGACCACGAGTCGGCCGCGGTGCTCGCCGCCTCGCACGAGGTCGACCTGCACCTCGCGACGCACCTGCTCGAGGCCGGCTGCTCGATCGACCTCGCCCTCCAGATCCTGCTGTAGATCCGATGCGTCCCCACCCCCGGTGCCCGCCGTAGCCGGGCGCCGGGGGTGCGGCAGAGACGCTCGGCGGGAAGGCGTCCTCCCCGTCGGGGAGAATGTCTCAGCAGATGCATCTCCTCGCGTCGATCCCCTCGCCGTCGAACGGCACGCTCGATCTCGGGCCGCTGACGATCCACATGTACGGGCTGACGCTGCTCGCCGCGATCGGCCTCTGCGTCGTCATCACCGGCAGGCGCTGGGTTGCTCGCGGCGGCGACTGGGACCTGATCTTCCGGCTCGCGATCTGGGGTGTCGGCGCCGGCATCGTGGGAGCCCGCCTCTACCACCTCGCCACGAGCTGGAACCAGGTGCCCGACCAGTGGTGGGGGCCGTTTGCGATCTGGAAGGGCGGCCTCGGCATCTGGGGCGGGGTCGCGGCAGGCTGCCTCGTCGGCGGCATCATCGCGCGGCGCGCGGGCGCCGACGTGTGGCTCCTCGCCGACACCCTCGCGCCCGGCCTGCTCGTCGCCCAGGCGGTGGGACGCATCGGCAACTGGTGGAACCAGGAGCTCTTCGGCAAGCCCACCGACCTGCCGTGGGGTCTCGAGATCGATCCGGTCAACCGGCCGCTCGCCTACCTCGACCGGGCGACGTTCCATCCGACGTTCCTCTACGAGCTGCTCTGGGATCTGCTCGCTGCCGCCCTGCTCGTCTACGTGATCGAGCGCCGCCGCCGGCCCCGCCCGCCCGGCCTGTTCGCGCTCTACGTCGTGCTCTGGTGCTTCGGCCGCTTCTGGGTCGAGCTGCTGCGCGTCGATCCCGCCAACCACATCCTCGGCCTGCGCGTGAACACGTGGGTCTCGGGGCTCGGCCTCGTCGCGGGGATCGTGTGGTTCTGGCTCTCGCAGCGGCGCGGGCGGCCGCCGCACACGTCCGTCCCGACGGGCCCGAAGATGGCCGTTCCCGGGTCGGGCCGTGTCCGACGGGGCCGCTAGGGTCGCCGGGTGGCCAGTGCCGTCCGCGATCTCGATCTGGACCTCGACGCCTTCGAGGGCCCGTTCGACCTCCTGCTGACGCTCCTGCTCAAAGAGGCGATCGAGCCTGCCGAGATCGACATGGCCGCGATCGTCGTCGCTTTCGTCGAGCGGCTCGCCGAGCGCGACCGGCTCGATCTCGACGCGTGCGGCGAGTTCCTCATCCTCATCGCGGCGCTGCTCGAGCTGAAGGCGCGCCGGCTGTTCCCCGAGGAGGAGGCGGAGCTCGCCGACCTCGAGCCCGAAGAGGCGGCGGAGGAGCTCGCACGGCGCCTGGCCGAGTACCGGCGCATGAAGCAGGCGTCTGCGTTCCTGCGCGAGCGCCTGGAGGCCGAACGCGACCGCTACTTCCGCCTCGGGCCCGCTCCGCTCGCTCCGCAGCCGCAGCGGCGGCTGGCAGAGCAGCAGCCGCTGCGGCTCGCCGAGGCGATCCGCGCGCTCGCCGTCGAGCCGCCGCGCGTGTCGCTCGCCCACATGGCGCTGCGCTTCCCGCCCGTGTCGCGGTTCCTCGAGCGCTTCCGCGCGGTGCTGCAGCGCCGGCGCCGCTTCGACTTCGACGCCGAGGTGCAGGGCCTGTCGCGCGTCGAGCAGGCCGTCGCATTCCTCGCGCTGCTCGAGCTCCGCAAGACCGGTGAGATCGCGATCTCGCAGGCTCAGCCGTTTGCGCCGATCAGGGTTTCCCGCGCCGACGACGAAAGGATCCATGCATGGACCGCCCGCTCCGCCTGATCTCGACCAACCCCGTCGACGCGCTCGCGCGCACGGTCGAGGCGCTGCTCGTCGTCGCGTCGCAGCCGCTCAGCGTCGACGAGCTCGCCGACGCCAGCGGCGACGACGCGGAGCGCGTCGAGACCGCGCTCGGCCTCCTGCGCGAGCGCTACAGCGAGGGGCGCAGCGGCATCGTGCTGCAGCAGGTCGCCGGCGGCTGGGCGTTCGGCGCCGCCCGCGAGGCGGCCGCGGCGTGTGCGCGCCTGTTCGAGCGCCCCGTCGAGCGCGGCCTCTCGCAGGCGGCACTCGAGACCGTCGCCATCGTCGCCTACCTCGGCCCCGTGTCGCGCCCCGAGATAGCCCGCATCCGCGGCGTCGCCGCCGACTCGGCCGTCGCGTCGCTCGTCGAGCGCGGCCTCATCGCCGAGGCCGGACGCGAGAGCGGTACCGGCGGCGCCGTGCGCTACCGCGTGACGCCCCTGTTCGAGCGCGTATTCGGCCTCGAGAGCCTCGCGGCGCTGCCGCGGCTCGACGACGTCGGCGCCGACGAGGAGGCGATCCGCCGGCGGCTGCTCGAGGTCGCCCAGGCACGCGCCTCGTAGGAGCGAGGGACCGCATGAACATCGGCGTCTTCCTCTTCGACGGTGCCGAGGAGCTCGACTGGGCGGGGCCGTGGGAGGTGCTCGCCGCGTGGGCGCAGCGCTGGCCCGACGACGGCGCAGCGGTGCTCACCGTCGCGCGCGACGATACGCCCGTAGCCTGCGCGAAGGGCCTGCGCGTCCTGCCCGACCACAGCTGGCAGTCGGCGCCGCCGTTCGACGTCCTGCTCGTCCCCGGCGGGCACGGCACCCGCGCCCTGCTCGAGGACGGCGCCGCCCTCGCATGGACGCGCGCGTGCTCGGCGCAGGCGCAGGTGGTCGCGAGCGTGTGCACGGGGTCGCTCGTGCTCGCCGCGGCCGGCCTGCTTCGTGGCCGCCCCGCAGCCACCCACTGGTCGGCGTTCGATCTGCTGCTCGAGCTCGACCCGACGATCGAGGCGCGCCGCGACGACCGCTTCGTCGACGACGGCGACGTCGTCACCGCGGCAGGCGTCTCCGCCGGCATCGACATGGCGCTCCACCTGGTCGCGCGCCTGCACTCGGTCGAGCGCGCACGCGAGGTGCGCCGCTACATCCAGTACGACCCGGACCCGCCGGTCTGAGCGGTCCCGGCGCAGCGGGCGCCGCCGCGCCCGAGCTCAGATTGCCCAGGCCCCGTCGCGGAGCACGGGAACGTGCTCGCCCGCGTGCGTGATCCCGTCGACGCGGAGCGCCGGGCTGCCGACCATGAAGTCGATGTGGATCTGGCTGCGGTTGACGCGCGCCTTGTCGGCCTCGTCCTCGACGGCAAGGTCGTAGCCCGAGCCGAGCGCGATGTGGCTGGCGGCGTTCTCGTCGATCAGCGTGTCGTAGAAGACCGTCCCGAGCGGGCCGATGCGGCCGGCGCCGTCCACGAGCGCGATCTCGCCCAGCCGCGTGCCGCCGTCGTCCTTCGCGCAGGCGCTGCGCAGCGCCTCCGCGTTCTCGTCGGCGTCGATGCGCACCGCCCGGCCACCCTCGAACTCGACGCGGATGCCCCGGATCACCGACCCGTACAGTTCGAGCGGCAGCGTCGCGCTGACGTAGCCGTCCACACGCTCCGGATCCGGGGTGGTGAAGGTCTCCTCGCTCGGGATGTTCGGGAAGTGCTCGATGCCGTCCACCGTCACGAACTCGGCCGCGTGCCAGATCGAGGAGCGAAACAGGCCGACGGTGAGGTCGGTGCCGGGGCCGTGCAGCCGCATCGCGTCGAAGCGGCGCTGCGTGATGCGGTCGGCGCTCGCGCGCACGGTCGCCATGCGGTCGCGCCAGGCCTGCGCGGGGTCGTCCGCGTCGAGGCGGCAGATGTGCGCGACCGCCTGCCACAGGCGCTCGAGCGCCTCGTCGCGCCGCAGGCCGGGGTAGACGATCTCCGCCCAGTCGGCCGTCGGTGCCGGGATCGTGCACCAGTTCGTCACGCGCTCGTTGACGACCCGGCCGACCTCCGGCAGGTACGGCAGCAGATCTCGCCCCATCCGCTCCGGCGCGATCCCGCGCAGCGCGGCCGGGGCCTGCGGTCCGCTCAGCGCGATGCGTGCGCCGTGCTCGGCGGCGAGCCAGCGCAGGCGGTCGAGCATCCACGGCGGGATGAAGTCGAGGGAGTCCTCGGGGGCGCCGAGCAGGCGCTCGCGCTTCACCCAGTTGTCGAACGTGACGACGTCGACGTAGCGGGCGCCGCGCGCGTACGCGGCGCGGGCGATCTCGCGCGCGACCTGCTCCTTGCCCACGTACGTCGTGACGCCGAGGATCTGCCCCGCCTGCACGTTGGCGCCGAAGCCGACGACGAGGTCGGCGAGCCCGCGTGCCCACTCCGCGTAGTCGCGCATCGCGCGGAGAGTAGTCGAAGCAGGCGAGAATGCGGCGGTGCGACTGAACCGCTATCTCGCCCGCGCGGGCGTCGCGTCGCGCCGCGGCGCCGATGCGCTGATCAGGGCGGGTCGCGTGCGGGTCAACGGCGCTCCCGGCGAGCCGGGCACGTTCGTCGCGGCCGGCGACCGGGTCGAGGTGGACGGCGTCGAGGTGGGGAAGCAGCCGCTCGCCCACGTGCTGCTGCACAAGCCGCCCGGCGTCGTCACGACCGCGCGCGACCCGCAGGGGCGGCCCACCGTGGTCGACATCGTCGGTCATGACGCGCGCGTCGTCCCCGTCGGGCGCCTCGACATCGACACGACGGGCGCGCTCCTGCTCAGCAACGACGGCGACCTCGCGCACCGGCTCGCCCATCCGCGCTACGGGGTCGAGAAGACCTACGTCGCCGACGTCGAGGGAGAGCCGTCCGCCGAGACGATCCTGCGCCTCGCAAGCGGGGTCGCCCTCGAGGACGGCGTCACCGCGCCCGCCCGGGTGCGACGCCTCGGCCGCGCCCGCCTCGAGCTCGTCCTGCACGAGGGCAGGAACCGTCAGGTGCGGCGGATGTGCGACGCGGTCGGGCACCCGGTGCGGCGGCTGCATCGCAGCGGCTACGCGGGCCTCGACCTGAAGGGGCTCGAGGTGGGCGCCTGGCGTGAGCTCACCCGCGACGAGGTCGACGCGCTGCGGCGCCTGGTCGGCATGGCGTAGCGGCGCCCGCGCGACGGCGATCCCTGCTCGTCAGCGCAGGCGGGCGAACCCCATCGCCTCGTACATGCGCTCGAGCGTCGGCGCGGAGGCCGCCCGCGCCTTCTCGGCGCCCTGCCCGAGCAGCCGCAGCAGCTCGCCGTCGTCGCCGCGCAGCTCGGCGTAGCGCTGCTGGACCGGCTCGAGCAGCGCGACGACGGCCTCGCCGACCGCCTGCTTGAAGGCGCCGTAGCCGGCGTCGCCGTACTCCGCCTCGACCGCGTCCGGCGTCGTCCCCGTCGCCACGGACATGATGTCGATCAGGTTCGAGATCCCCGGCTTGTCGGGTCCGCGGCGCACCTCGCGCCCGGAGTCGGTGACGGCCGTCCTGAACTTGCGCCGGATCGCGTCGGGCGCGTCCAGCAGCCGCACCGTTCCCTGCTCGGAGCTGCCGGTCTTGCCCATCTTGCCGAGCGGATCCTGCAGGTCCATGATCCGCGCCCCGACCTCCGGGTACACGCCCTCCGGCACGGTGAACACCTCGCCGAAGCGCGTGTTGAAGCGCTCGGCGACGTCGCGCGCGAGCTCCAGGTGCTGCCGCTGGTCGTCCCCGATGGGGACGATGTCGGCCTGGTAGAGCAGGATGTCGCCGGACATCAGGATCGGATAGTTGAAGAGCGCCGCCGACACGAAATCCTGCCGGCTGCCCTTCTCCTTGAACTGCGTCATGCGGCCGAGCTGGCCGTAGCTCGTGACCGCCGACAGCAGCCAGCTCGCCTCGGCGTGGGCCGTCACGTGGCTCTGCGCGAACACGGTCGAGCGATCGGGGTCGAGGCCGGTGGCGACGAGCATCGCGAACAGGTCGAGCGTGCGCTCGTGCAGGTCGGCCGGGTCGTACTCCACCGTGATCGCATGGAGGTCGACGATGCAGAAGTAGGCGTCGCCCATTTCCTGGGTCGCCGCGTACTGGCGGAAGCCGCCCGAGTAGTTGCCGAGCGTCGGATCGCCGCTCGGCTTGATGCCGGAGAAGATGCGCATGGGAGCCGTCTATCTAGCCGTTTTGAGGCGCAGCGTCAAAACGGCTCGCAACTACACTGGCGTCCATGGCGGTCACCGAGCCCACCTGGAGCCCCGCCTCGTGGCGCGCCCTGCCGGCCGGTCAGCAGCCGGCATGGCCCGACGCGGCCGCGCTCGCCGCCGTGCGCGAGCGGCTGCGCGGCATGCCGCCGCTCGTGTTCGCCGGCGAGGCGCGGAAGCTGCTGCACGGCCTCGGCGAGGTGGCCGAGGGGCGCGCGCTGCTGCTGCAGGCGGGCGACTGCGTCGAGTCGTTCCGCGAGGTGTCGCCGATCCCGATCCGCGAGAAGCTGAAGGTGCTGCTGCAGATGTCCGCCGTGCTCACCTTCGGCGCGTCGCTGCCGGTCGTGAAGGTGGGGAGGGTGGCCGGCCAGTTCGCGAAGCCGCGCAGCGCCGACACGGAGATCGTCGACGGCGTCGAGCTGCCGTCGTTCCGGGGGCACACGGTGCACTCCGACGAGGCGGACGCCGCCGCGCGCGTGCCCGACCCGGAGCGGATCGTGCAGGGCTACTACCAGGCCGCGTCGACCCTCAACCTGCTGCGTGCCTACACGAAGGGCGGCTTCGCCGACATCACGCAGGTGCACACGTGGAACAAGGAGTTCGTCGCCAGCTCGAGCGCGGGACAGCGCTACGAGCAGCTCGCCGACGAGATCGGCCGCGCCCTCGCGTTCATGCAGGCGTGCGGGATCGACCTCGCCGCGGAGCGCTCCCTGCACGAGGTCGACGTGTGGACGAGCCACGAGGGCCTGCTTCTCGACTACGAGGAGCCGCTCACGCGCAAGGACTCGCTCACGGGCGACTGGTACGCGTGCTCCGCCCACATGCTCTGGATCGGCGAGCGCACGCGCGAGCTCGACGGCGCGCACGTCGAGTTCTTCTCCGGCGTGCACAACCCGATCGGGGTGAAGCTCGGCCCGGCCGCCACCGCCGACGAGGTGGTGGCGCTGTGCGAGCGGCTCAACCCGCGCCGCCTGCCCGGCCGCCTGACGCTGATCGCGCGCATGGGCGCAGACCGGGTGCGGGAGCTGCTGCCGCCGCTCCTGCGCGCCGTACGCGAGAGCGGGATCCCGGTCGTGTGGGCGTGCGACCCGATGCACGCGAACGTCTTCAGGACCGCCTCGGGCGTGAAGACGCGGCGCTTCGACGACGTCATGCGCGAGATCGAGGGGTTCTTCGCCGCGCACCGGGCCGTCGGAACGTGGCCCGGCGGCGTCCACCTCGAGATCACCGGCGAGGACGTGACCGAGTGCCTCGGCGGCGCCGAGGCGGTGCTCGAGGAGCAGCTCGACCATCGCTACGAGACGCTCTGCGACCCTCGCCTGAACGCGCGCCAGTCGCTCGATCTCGCGTTCCGGGTCGCCGAGCTGATGCGAGGGTAGGAGGGGCCGTGCTGGGGCGAGTCGCCGTCGTGGGGACGGGCCTGATCGGCGCGTCCGCCGGTCTCGCCGCGCGCCGCGCGGGCGCGGGCCGGGTGAGCGGCTGGGATCCCGACGGCGACGTGCTGCGCGTCGCGGCCGAGCGCGGTGCGGTCGAGGCGGCGGGGACGCTCGCGGAGGCGGTCGCCGGCGCGGATCTCGTCGTCGTCGCCGCCCCGGTGGCGGAGCTGCCGGCGACCGTGCGCGGCGTGCTCGACGCCGCCTCGCAGGGGTGCGCCGTCACCGACGTCGGCTCGACGAAGAGCGCCGTGTGCGCAGCCGCAGGCGGCGACGGGCGCTTCATCGGCGGCCATCCGATCTGCGGCGCCGAGACCCGCGGGCCGGAGCGCGCCAGCGCGGAGCTGTTCGAGGGAGCGACGTGGTTCCTGACACCCGCCGCGGGCACGGGGCCGGGGCTGCTGCGCAGAGTGCACGGCTTCGTGACGGCGCTCGGCGCGCGGCCGGTGGCCATCGACCCCGACGCCCACGACCGGCTCGTCGCGCTGACGAGCCATCTGCCCCACGTGCTCGCCAACGTGCTGCTGAACCAGGCCGGCGCCTCGCGCATCGACGGCCACGACCCGCTGCAGGCGGCCGGCGGCTCGCTGCGCGACATGACGCGCGTGGCCGGCGCGAACCCGAGGATCTGGGTCGACATCTTCCTCGACAACCGCGAGGCGCTCGCCGCGGCGCTCGGCGACCAGCGCCGCCGCCTGGAGCAGGTCGAGGCGGCGCTTGCGGCGGGCGATGCGGGCTTCCTCGCACGCTGGATCGCCGAGGCGGCGGGAAACCGGCGGCGCCTGCTCGCCACCGCCTACGACGACCCGGGCGCGCTGCAGCGGCTGCGCGTGCACCTTCCCGACCGGCCGGGCGTGCTCGCGGGGATCTTCCAGGCGCTCGGCGCCGAGCGCATCAACGTCGAGGACTTCGAGATGGAGCACCTCTCGACCGACCGCGGCGGCACGCTCACGATCCTCGTCGCCGGGGAGAGGGAGGCCGGGCGCGCGGCGAACCTCCTCGAGGCCCAGGGCTACGGCGTCGTCGTGGCGCCGGTGATCGACGAGTGACGCGGCTCGCTCTCCCGCTTCGCCGCCGCATGCCCGCCGGCGCCTCGTGGGGATGTCTGCGGGAGGGAGACGGCTCCGGTGCTCGTGACCGTCCGCTGCGGGCTCGTGCCGTGCGGCCCGGCGCGTGCGGGCGGCGCGAGGGGCGGAGGGCGGCGTGAGGGTGGAGCCGATGCACCGGATCGTCGGGCACATGGCGGTGCCCGGCGACAAGTCGATCTCGCATCGCGCCGTGCTCCTGGGAGCACTCTGCGACGGTGAGACGCGCGTGACGGGCTTCGGGCGCTCTGCCGACACCGAGGCCACGATCGAGGCCGTGCGCGCCCTCGGCATCACCGTCTACGAGTACGACGACGAGACGCTGCACGTGTTCGGCAAGGGGCTCCGTGGCCTCGGCGCGCCCGCGAAGCCGATCGACTGCCGCAACGCCGGCACGCTCGTGCGCCTGCTCGCCGGCATGCTCGCCGGCCAGGAGGGGCAGCGGTTCACGCTCACGGGCGACGCGTCGCTGAGCGCCCGACCGATGGGCCGCGTGACCGAGCCGCTTCGCCTGATGGGCGCCGCCGTCGAGAGCGAGGACGGGCACCTTCCGCTCGTGATCGAGGGCCGGCCCCTGCACGCCGTCACCTACGAGCTGCCGGTCGCGAGCGCCCAGGTGAAGTCCGCGATCCTGCTCGCCGGCCTCTCCGCCGACGGCGAGACGACCGTGGTCGAGCCCGTGCCCACGCGTGACCACACGGAGCTGATGCTGGCGGCGGCGGGGGCGACGATCGTGCGCCGGCAGACGAGCGTCTCCGTCCGGCCCGCCGCGCGGCTCGCGCTGGGGGAGATCGAGATCCCCGGGGACTTCTCCTCGGCGGCGCCGTTCATCGTCGCCGCGACGCTCGTTCCCGGCTCGGAGCTCCACATCCACGGCGTCAACCTCAACCCGCGCCGTACCGGGCTGCTCGGCATCCTCGCGCGCATGGGCGCGAACGTGACCGTGTACAACCGGCGGCAGATCGCGGGAGAGCCCGCGGGCGACCTCGAGGTGCGCTCCGCCGACCTCGTCGCCACGGCCGTGACGGGCGCGGAGGTGCCGTCGGCGATCGACGAGCTGCCGCTGTTCGTGCTCGCCGCGTCGTGCGCGCACGGCGACAGCGTGCTGCGCGGCGCCGGCGAGCTGCGCGCCAAGGAGAGCGACCGCATCGAGGCGACCGCCGACGCGCTGCGCGCGCTCGGGCAGCACGTCCGCGCCGTCGACGACGGCTTCCGCATCCGCGGCGTGCCGGCGCGCCCCCACGGCGGCCGCATCGCGAGCCGGGGCGACCATCGCATCGCGATGCTCGGCGCGATCGCGGCGCTCGCCTCCCGGCGGGGCGTCGAGATCGAGGACGCGGAGTGCGTGGCAGTAAGCTTCCCCGGCTTCTTCGAGCTCCTCGACTCCCTGCGGAGGGAAGCCGCCGAATGATCGTCGCCATCGACGGCCCCGCCGGGGCCGGCAAGAGCTCCGTCGCACGCGCTCTGGCGCGGCGCCTCGGATTCCGCTACCTGGACACAGGGGCGATGTACCGCGCGCTCACCTGGCTCGCGTTGCAGACCGGCACCGCTCTCGACGATGCCACCGCGCTCGCGCGGCTCGCGCGCGAGCGCCCGGTCGAGTTCGGCGCCGGCGATGCCGTCGCGATCGCGGGGCGCGACGTCACCGCCGAGATCCGCCAGGCCGAGATCGACGCCGCCGTACCCGTCGTCGCCCGCCACCCGGAGGTGCGCGAGGTGATGCGGGAGCGCCAGCGGGCGCTGGGCGAGCAGGGCGACTCGGTCATCGAGGGCCGCGACATCGGCGTCGTCGTCGTCCCGCACGCCGATCTCAAGGTGTGGCTCGTGGCCGACCCGCGGGTGCGCGCGCTGCGGCGCCACGCGGAGCGCGACGGCCTCACGGTGGCAACGCTCGCCGACGAGCTGCGCCGCCGGGACGAGCGCGATGCCGCCAACACGCACCGCGCCGAGGACGCCGTCGAGGTCGACACCACCGACCTCTCCCTCGACGAGGTCGTCGCCCGCATCGAGGGGCTCGTGCGGGAGCGGGTCGGGTGACCGCCGCGGACAAGGTCTGGGCGATCGGGCGGCCGACGATCGGCGGCGCCGTCAGGGTGGGCGCGCGCCTGAAGGTGTACGGCAAGGAGCGCGTCCCGCTGGAGGGTGGCCTCGTGATCGCGTGCAACCACTTCCACTGGATCGATCCGGCGGCGCTCGGCGCGGCGTGCCCGCGCACGATCTACTACATGGCCAAGATCGAGGCGCACCGCGCGCCCGGGCTCGGCACCATGATCCGGGCGTTCGGCTGCTTCCCCGTCCGTCGCGGCGAGTCCGACCGGGAAGCGGTGCGCACGATGCGGCAGGTCGTCCGCGACGGGCTCGCGCTCGGCCTGTTCGCCGAGGGCACGCGGCAGCGCTCCGGCGTGCCCGGTGAGCTGCAGCCGGGAGCGGCGATGGTGGCGCTGCAGGAGGACGTGCCCGTGATCCCCGTCGCGGTGCACGGCTCGCAGACCTGGCGACCCGGCAACTTCCATCCCGTCTCCATCGCCTGGGGCGAGGCGTTCTCGTTCGAAGGCCTGCCCAGGGGCGGCAAGGGCTACAAGGAGGCGTCCGCGCTGCTGCAGGCGAAGATCCGCGCGCTGTTCGACTTCCTCGTCGAGATGCACGCGCTCGGACGCCCGGACGGCGTGCCGCCGCGATGAGCAGGCGCGACGCGGAGCCCGAGGAGTCCCGCGCGATCGCCGGCACCGTCGCGATCGTCGGGTTCCCGAACGTGGGCAAGTCGACCCTGATCAACCGCCTCACGCAGAGCCGCGCCGCCGTCGTCCACGAGACGCCCGGTGTGACGCGCGACCGCAAGGAGCTCCTGTGCGAGTGGACGGGGACGTGGTTCCGGCTCGTGGACACCGGCGGCGTCGACGCGGCGGACGGCGGGCCGTTCGGGTCGAAGATCGCCGAGCAGGCGCGCGCCGCGATCGAGGAGGCCGATCTCGTGCTGTTCGTCGTCGACGCGCGGGCCGGCATCACGCCCGGCGACGAGGAGCTGGCGGCGATCCTGCGCGCGGCCAAGCGCCCCACGATCGTCCTCGCCAACAAGATCGACGATCCCCGGCGCGACACCGACGCCGCCGTCTTCCACCGGCTCGGCCTGGGCGAGCCGTGGCCGCTGTCGGGCCTGCACGGCCACGGTAGCGGCGATCTGCTCGACGAGATCGTCGCGCGGCTGCCGGGCACGGGCGAGGTCGCGATCGGGCAGGAGGCGATCCGCGTCGCCATCCTCGGCCGGCCCAACGTGGGCAAGTCGTCCCTGCTCAACCGCCTCGTCGGCCGCGAGCGCGTCATCGTCTCCGATGTCCCGGGCACGACCCGCGACGCGATCGACACGGTGCTGAAGCGCGGCGACACCACCTTCGTGCTCGTCGACACGGCCGGTCTGCGCCGCAAGCGCAAGCAGCGGCAGGGGATCGAGTACTACTCGGAGCTGCGCGCGCTCGAGGCGGCCGGGCGGGCGGACGTCGCGCTCGTGCTGTTCGACTCGTCGGAGGGGATCGTCGAGCAGGACCTGGCGGTCGCCGACGTGGCCCGCAAGGCGGGCTGCTCGACCCTCGCCCTGCTGTCGAAGTGGGACGTGAGCGAGCTCGACATCGTCGAGGCGGAGGGGCACCTCGCACGCCGCCTGCGCCAGCGCCCGCCGGTGATCGCCGTCTCCGCGAAGACCGGCCGCGGCGTCAACCGCGTGCTCGACAAGGTCGAGGAGCTGTTCGCGAAGCACAGCGGGCGCATCACCACCGGCGAGCTGAACCGGGCGCTCGGCGAGCTGAGGGAGGCCCGCCCGGGCCCGCAGGGCGAGCGCGGCCGGCGGCTCAAGCTGATGTACGGGACGCAGGTGAGCACACGGCCGCCGCGCATTCGCATCTTCGTCAACGACCCGGGGCTCGTCACCCGCGACTACGGCTACTGGGTGGAGAACGAGCTGCGCAAGTGCTTCTCGCTCGAGGGTGTTCCCGTGTCGATCGACTTCGTCAAGAGCGAGTAGCGCGGTGCGCGCCGTCGTCGTCGGCGGGGGCTCGTGGGGAACGGCGTTCGCCGCCCTGCTGCGCGAGCGCGGGCACGAGGTGACGCTCGCCTGCAGGGACGCGGCGCAGGCGGCCGCGATCGCCGAGAGCGGCCGTAACCCCCGCTATCTGCGCGGCGTCGACCTGAGCGGCATCCGCGCGGCGACGATCGAGTCGGCCCCGATCGCCGAGGCGAGCCTCGTCGTCGTCGCCGTGCCGAGCGCCGCCTTCGCGTCCGTCGTGGCGGGGCTGCCGGGGACGGCGCCGCTGCTGAGCCTCACGAAGGGCCTCGATCCGGCCACGGGCGTCCGCCTCTCGACGCTCGTGCGCGGGCGACCGGCGGCGGTGCTGTCGGGCCCGAACATCGCCGACGAGATCGGGCGCGGGCTGCCCGCCGCGGCGGTCGTCGCCTGCGACGACGCGGCGCTCGCGCTCGAGCTGCAGCGCGCGATCACCTCGCCGGGGTTCCGCGTCTACGTCAACGACGACGTCGTCGGCGTCGAGCTGTGTGCCGCCGCCAAGAACGTGATCGCGCTCGCAGCCGGCGCCGCCGACGGGCTCGGGCTCGGCGACAACGCGAAGGCGGCGCTCGTCACCCGTGGGCTTGCCGAGATGGGCAGGCTCGCAGAGGTCGCCGGCGGCAGGCCGGAGACCTTCGCCGGCCTCGCCGGCATGGGCGACCTCGTCGTCACCTGCTGGTCGGCGTCGGGGCGCAACCGGCGCGCCGGGGAGCTGATCGCGCAGGGGACGGCGCCGGCGCAGGCGGCCGCGCAGATCGGCACGGTCGTGGAGGGCCTGACGACGGCTCCGCTGCTGCGCGATCTCGCGCACCGCCTCGAGGTCGAGATGCCGATCACGGAGGGCGTGTGCGCGGTGCTCGGCGGCCTGCCGCTGACCGACCTCGTGGCGAGCCTGATGCGGCGGGAGCCAACCGCGGAGTGACCCGTCCGTCCACCAGGTAGGCTGTGGCCTCGATGAGCGTGCGCTCGTTCCAGTTCAGCTCCGAGTCCGTCACCGAGGGGCATCCCGACAAGATCGCCGACCAGATCTCGGATGCCGTGCTCGACGCGGTGCTCGAGCACGACCCCGAAGGTCGCGTCGCCTGCGAGACGCTGATCACGACGGGGCTCGTCGTCGTCGCGGGCGAGGTCACGACGACGACCTACGTCGACATCCCGCGCCTCGTGCGTCGAACGGTCGGCGACATCGGCTACACGCGGGCCAAGTACGGCTTCGACGCCGACACCTGCGGCGTCGTCGTCGCGCTCGACGAGCAGTCGCCCGACATCGCGCAGGGCGTCGACGAGTCGTTCGAGGTGCAGCACGGCGACCGCGACCCGATCGACCGCGTCGGCGCGGGCGACCAGGGGATGATGTTCGGCTACGCGTCGAACGAGACGGCCGAGCTGATGCCGCTGCCGATCCAGCTCGCGCACCGCATCACGCACCGGCTGTCGGCGGTGCGCAAGGCGGAGGTGCTGCCGTACCTGCGGCCGGACGGCAAGGCGCAGGTGACGGTGCGCTACGAGGTGGACGAGCACGGGTGCCAGCGCCCGGTCGAGATCGAGCGCGTACTCGTCTCGACCCAGCATCGCGACGGCCTCGACGCGGAGACGCTGATCAAGCCCGACCTGATCGACCACGTGCTGCGTCCGATCCTGCCGCACGACCTGTACGACGAGAAGCGCTTCTACGACCGCGACTTCGTCTACGTGAACCCGACCGGCAAGTTCGTCATCGGCGGCCCCATGGGCGACACGGGCCTCACCGGCCGCAAGATCATCGTCGACACCTACGGCGGCGCCGCCCCGCACGGCGGCGGCGCGTTCTCCGGCAAGGACCCGACGAAGGTCGACCGCTCGGCCGCCTACGCGGCGCGCTACGTGGCGAAGAACGTCGTCGCGGCAGGTCTCGCCGACCGCTGCCAGATCCAGGTCGCCTACGCGATCGGGGTCGCGCACCCGCTCAGCGTGCTCGTCGACTGCTTCGGCACCGAGCACGTGGCGCTCGCGACGATCGAGAAGCTGATCGGCGAGCACTTCGACCTGCGGCCGGGCGCGATCATCCGCGACCTCGACCTGCGCCGGCCGATCTACATGAAGACCGCCGCGTACGGGCACTTCGGCCGCGAGGAGCACGACTTCACCTGGGAGCTGACCGACAAGGCCGACATCCTGCGCGCGGCCGCCGGGCTCGGCGCTCCCGTGCAGGTCTCGTAGGCCCTCGCCGGGTCGCCCTCGCCCGCCTCGCCGACGATCACGCTCCCGTCGTGCAACCGCGTGAGGCGATGGGTGCGCCCGGCGGTCGCGTCATCGCGCGCAACCGTGCTCGCTCGGGCGCTGCGCGCTCGACGCCTCCTCCGCGCCGGAGAACGGCCATGAGCTTTGGAGCGGCGGAGAGGTGGAGGCGGGCGGCTACGCCGTGGCGAGCGGTGGCTCCGTGACCTCGGGCGCCGGCGTCCCGGCCGGGAGGGTCAGCCGCATCTGGGTGCCGCCGACGCCGGCTACCTCGGCGCGGACGGTGCCACCGTGGGCGTCCGCCACCTGGCGCACGACCGACTCCTCCAGGCGAACGTCGAAGGACACGCCCGGGAAGTTCCGCCTCGTGCGCTCGATCGCGTCCGCCGCGACGAGGTCGAACCGCACGTCCTCCGCTTCGGCGCCGGCGTCGAGGCCGGCGACGCGGGCGTCGCCGCCGGTGGGCTGACGAAGGAGCAGGCGACGAGGTCGAAGGCCGACCTGAAGCAGCGCGTCGCCGATCTCGTCAACGGTACGCGGCCCGAGGGCTTCGGGCCAGGATTCGGCCGCGACATGGGGCCGAGTCACGGGTTCGGCGACCGCCGCGGTGCTGCCATCGTTCCCGCCGGCCGCGCCGGCGCGATGTTCTGAGCTCGCGCGCCGCCCTCGCGTGGCGACCCCACCTCGCCTGGTCGCCCGGGCGAGGCAGGGGCGTCGATCGCCGTTCCGTTGAGTGGGGGTGGGGGCGTTGCGATCGGGGCCCCCGATCGGGCACCATGGGGCGAAGGTGCGTCGAGCACTCCGAACCGCGCTCGCGATCGTGGCTTTTGCAGCCGTCGCCCTGCCGGCCTCGAGCTCGGCCGCGGTTCCCCCTGCGCGCGTGACCGTGATTGGCGACTCGGTGGCGACCGGAGTGCTGTGGAACGAGAAGGCGCTCGCGATCCTCGGGCAGGGGGTCGATCTCCAGATGCAGGTCGCGGTGTGCCGGCGGCTCACGGGCGAGAGCTGCCCGTACGAGGGCAGCCAGGCCTCGACGGTCGTCGACCTCGTGGCGTCGCTCGGCCCTCGCGTCGGGCCCACCGTGATCATGGTCGTGGGCTACAACGACTTCCAGCGAACCTTCGCCTCGAGCGTGGAGGCCTCGGTCCGGGGGCTGCTCGGGGCGGGCGTCGAGCGCATCCTCTGGGCGACCCTGAGGGCCGCGCGCCGGCCGTATCTCACGATGAACGCCGACCTCTGGGCGGCCGCAGCCGCACATCCGGAGCTGACGATCGTCGACTGGAACGAGTACGCGCGCGCGTACCCCGGCTGGTTCCAGAACGACGGGCTCCACCTCACCCGCGCCGGGGGCGTTGCGCTCGCCACGCTACTGCGCGCGGCGCTCGTGCCGCAGGAGGATCCGCCGTCGATCGTGCTCCCCGCGAGCGGCCTCTCCGTGGCGCGCCTCGGGCGCAAGTACGAGACGCGCCTCTCCGCGGACGGAGGCGCCCCTCCATACCGGTGGGCGGTCGTGTCGGGCACGCTGCCGACGGGGTTGCGGCTTCGGCCCGACGGGCGCATCGCCGGTACGCCGAGGCGGGCGGGTAGCGTGACCGTCGTTCTTCGCGCACGCGACGCCAACGGCGCCACGGCGATCCGCCGTGCGGCCCTCGTCGTCGCGCGCTGAGGCGCGTCGGGGCCGGCGCGCGGCTACGCGGCCGGTCGCACGTACATGCCCTGGGCCGCCTTCTGGGCGATGCCGCGCTCGTCCCCCGCGAGGACGATCTTGAACTGTCCCGCGGCCGGCTGCGCCTCGCGCACCTCGACGGTCGAGCCGGGCACGAAGCCCTCGTCGTAGAACCAGTGCAGCAGGTCGCCGTCGTGCTCGGCGAGCCGGACGATCTCTGCCTCCCGACCGGGCTCGAGCTCGGCGAGCGAGACGAGCCCGGCGTTCTCGGCCTGCTCGACGTCGGTCTCGACCGGCCAGCCGTGCGGGCAGCGGTCGGGGAAGCCGAGACGCTCGTTGATGCGCTCGATCATCTCGTCGCTGAACGTGTCGCCCATCTCGTCGGCCTTCTCGTGCGACTCGTACGGCGTGTACCCCATGAAGTCGGTGAGGAAGCGCTCGATCAGCCGGTGCTTGCGCACGACGCGCTCGGCGCGCTCGATGCCGGCGGGCGTGAGGATCGCCTCCTTCTGCTCGCCGCGCTCGACGAGCCCCTCGGCCTCGAGGCGCTTCAGCATCTCGCCGGCCGATGCGCGCGAGACGCCCAGCATCTCGGCCACGCGCGACGCGATCGCGCTCGAGCCGGTGGCCGGGCGGTACTCGCCGATCGGGAAGGCGAGGAAGTAGATCGTCTCCAGGTACTCGTCGATCGAATGTCCCTGCCCGTGCGCCACGATCGCCTCCCGGTTGACGTCCCCGACCGGATGTCACTATAGTCCGAGCGTCCGTGTAAGGAACACCTTACAACCAAGGAGAGGTCGGATCGTGGGCTCGGGGCTAGTCGTTCTGCGAGAAGGGTTCGAGGCGTCGCTCGTCGTGGCGATCGTGCTCGCGTTCCTCGACAGGAGCCGGCGCCGCGACGGCTTCGCCGCCGTGTGGCTCGGCGTCGGCCTGGCGCTCGCGGTCAGCGCCGTCGTCGGCATCACGCTGTTCGCGATCGGCGCCGAGCTCGACGGGACGTCCGAGTACCTGTTCGAAGGCGTCACGACGATCTCGGCCGCGAGCCTGCTCGTGTGGATGATCTTCTGGATGCGGCGCCAGGCGCGGTCGATCCGCACCGACCTCGAAGGGCAGGTGAAGAGCGCGCTCGCCGAGGGATCGGCGCTCGGGCTCGCGGCAGTCGCGTTCGCGGGCGTGCTGCGCGAGGGCGTCGAGACCTCGCTGTTCCTGTTCTCGACGACGTCGAAGGCGAGCCCGCTGCTCTCACTCGCGTCCGGGCTCGCCGGCCTCGCCGCCGCGCTCGCGCTCGGCTACGCCTTCTACCGCGGCTCGCACCGCCTCGACCTGCGCCGGTTCTTCACGATCACGAGCGGGCTCCTGCTCGTGTTCGCCGGCTGGCTGCTCGCGAAGGGCCTGGAGGAGCTGGCCGAAGCCGGCGTCGTGCCGGAGAACGAGCTCGTGCTGTGGGGCGCCTTCGTCGCGCTCGCCGCCCCGACGCTGTGGTTCTTCTTCCGGCCGCAGCGCCGGAACGCCGCTTCCGCCTGAGCGAAGGGGGATGTCCCGGCCGGCGCTCTAGCCGCCGTGCGCGCCCGGCCGGCGATCGGCGAAGACGAGGTAGAGGACGGGCGCAGACACCGCGATGAGCACGAGCGACGGCAGCGCCGCGCGCGAGTAGGCCCCGACCTGCGTGAGCGTCCAGATCTCCGTCGCGAGGGTCTCGAAGCCGATCGGCCGCAGCAGCAGCGTCGCGGGCAGCTCCTTCATCGCCGACAGGAAGACGAGGGCGCCGCCCGCCAGGAACCCCGATCGCGCCAGCGGGACGGTGACGGTGACGAGCGTCGACAGCCAGCCGCGCCCGAGCCCGCGCGCCGCCTCCTCGACGCGCGGGTCGACGCGGTGCAGCGCCGACTCGACGCCGGAGAGCGCCTGCGGGAAGAACCGCGTCACGTAGGCGAACACGAGCAGCGCGAGCGTCTGGTAGACGGGGGCGGCGTAGCGGGCGGCGAAGAAGACGAGCGAGAGCGCGATCACGAGACCGGGGAGCGCGTTGCCCGCGAACGAGAGCCGCTCGAGCGTGCGGGAGCCCCGCGACGGGTAGCGCAGCGCCAGCACCGCCACCGGAACCGCCGCCGCGACGGCCCACGCCGCCGCGAGCGCCGAGGCGGCGAGCGACGACAGCGCCTGTGCCCAGGGCAGCTCCAGCGCCCGGTCGTCGACGATCGCGCGCTCGAGCCAGAATCCGAGCACGAAGGCCGGGAGCGCCAGGAACGCTCCGGTCACGATCGCACACCAGGCGAGCGCGGCGACCTTCCAGCGCCCGAGCGGGACGGGCGCGGCCCGCCGGGCGGCGCCGGGGCTCGTGCGGTGCACCCGTCCGCGCGTGCGCACGCGCCGCTCGACGACGAGCGCGACCGCCGTGAGGGCGACGAGGACGAGCGACAGCACCGCAGCCGGCGTGCGGTCGAACAGGCTGCGGTAGTGCAGGTAGATCGCCCGCGTCAGCGCGTCGTAGCGCATGAGCGAGACGACGCCGAAGTCGGAGAGCGTGTAGAGCGCGACGAGGAGCGCGCCCAGCGAGATCGCCGGGCGCACGGACGGAAGCGTCACCCGCACGAAGACGCCGGCCCGCCCGACTCCGAGACTGCGCGCGGCCTCTTCCTGCCCGGGATCGAGATCGCGCAGAGCCGACCGGGTGAGCAGGAACACGTACGGGTAGGTCGACAGCGTCAGCGCCGCCAGCGCGCCGCCGTAGCCTGTCGGGTCGGGGAGGCGCTCGATGCCGAGCGCCTGCTGCAGGAGCCCCTTCTCCCCGAAGAGGCCGAGCAGGCACAGCGCCGCGACGTAGCTCGGGATCACGAGCGGAAGCGCCGCCGCGGCCGACCAGAGGCGCCGGCCCGGCAGATCGGTGCGGGTGACGAGCCACGCCGTCGGCACGGAGACGGCGATGGTGGCGGCGACGACGCCGCCCACGAGCAGCACCGTGCGTCCGGCGAGCCGCAGGGTGCCCGTGTCCCACAGCAGGTCGACGGCTCGGCCGCCGCCGCTCGCTACCCGGATCAGCAGGTAGGCGAGCGGCAGCAGCAGGAGGACGACGGCGGCGCCCGCCGCGAGAGCGAGCGGGAGCGGGGGGCGCCTGCCTCCCGCTCCGCGGCTCACGACAGGTAGCCGGTGCGGCGCAGCAGCTCCAGCGTCTTCTCGAGCTCGCCGCCGAAGCTGCCGAGGTCGACGTTCGGGCCCTCGAGCCGGTCGAGCGGCGGCAGCCCGTTCCTGGCCGGGATGCCGGCGACGAGCGGGTACTCGGCCTCCTCGGCGCTCTCGCCGTAGAAGCGCTGGCCGTCGTCGGAGAGCAGGAAGTCGACGAGCTTGCGCGCGTCGTCCTGCCGGTCGGAGGTCGCGAGCACGCCGACGCCGGCGACGCTCACGAGCGCGCCGGGGTCGCCCGGCGCGAGGAAGTGGTTGGCCACCGGCGCGTCCGGCCGCTCGGCCTTGACGAGGTAGAGGTAGTAGTGGTTGACGAGGCCGATCTCGATCTCGCCCGCTGCCACCGCCTCGACGATCGGCGTGTTCTTCTCGTAGGTCTTGGGATCGTTCCGCTTCAGGTCGACGAGCCACTGTCTCGTCTTCTCGTCGCCCGCCGACAGGCGCATGGCGGTGACGAACGCCTGGAACGAGGCGTTGGTAGGCGCGATGCCGATCTTCCCCTTCCAGACCGGATCGGTGAGATCGAACACCGAGTCGGGCACCTGCTCCTCGCCGAGCGCGTCGGTGTTGTAGGCGATCACGCGGGCGCGGCCCGACGTGCCCACCCACCTGCCGCCGCTGTCACGGAACCGCTCTGCGACACGGTCGAGCGTCGCTTGCGGCAGCTCGGCCAGCTGCGCCTCGACGGCCCCGAGCGAGCCGGGATCCTGGGCGAAGAAGACGTCGGCGGGCGAGTTGCCGCCCTCCTCGGCGATGGTGGCGGCGAGCTCGGCGCTGTCGCCGTAGCGCACGTCGACCTTGATCCCCGCCGTGCGCTCGAACTGTTCGAGC
Organism: Gaiella occulta; assembly: GCF_003351045.1. Classification (GTDB taxonomy): domain Bacteria; phylum Actinomycetota; class Thermoleophilia; order Gaiellales; family Gaiellaceae; genus Gaiella; species Gaiella occulta. The sequence continues at coordinate 84,015 of NZ_QQZY01000006.1, read as the reverse complement.
AGCGGCTTCACGAGCTCCTCCTCCCGCCCCGAGTACACCGTCAGTGGGCCGCTCTGCGAGCTGTTGCCCCCGCAGCCGGCGGCGATCGCCACGACGGCGGACAGTGCGACCAGTCCCATCCAGATCTTCATCGAACCTCCTTGTAAGGCATGCCGTAATAACTAAGTAAGGCACACCTTACATCAGTCGCGATGGAAGATCGCGGCGGCGCCCTCGTGCACGTGGATCGAGACTCGTGCGTCGAGCGGCACGACCTCGTTCGACGGGCGCTGAGACACCAGCTCGACGCCGTCGAGGAGCAGGCGGTAGAAGACGTCGTGTCCGCGGAACTCCCGCCCCACGACCTCGGCCGCGCCCGCGGGGTCGGGTGCGAGCTCGAGCAGCTCCGGTCGCACGAGCACGTCGACCGCGGTCGCGCCCGCCGTCCCGTTGGCCGCGAAGCAGCCGATCGGCGTGCGGACGACGCCGCCGGCCACGGTGCCGGGCACGAAGTTCGCCGCCCCCAGGAAGGTGGCGGCCCAGCGGCAGCGCGGGCTGCGGTACAGCTGCTCGGGCGTCCCCTCCTGCACGATTCGTCCCTCCCGCATCAGCGCCACCCGATCCGCCAGCGAGAACGCCTCCTCGCGATCGTGGGTGACGAGCACGACCGTGACGCCGAGCGGCCGGAGAATCGCCGTCACCTCGTCGCGGAGCTCGCCGCGGAGATGGGGGTCGACGTTCGACCAGGGCTCGTCGAGCAGGATCACCTCGGGCGAGGGCGCGAGCGCGCGCGCGAGCGCCACCCGCTGCTGCTGGCCGCCCGAGAGCTCGTGGGGGTAGCGCTCGCCGAGGCCGCAGAGGCCGACGAGGGCGAGCAGGAAGGAAACGCGGGCGGCCCGCTCGCCCCGCGGTACCCCGAAGCCGATGTTGGCGGCGGCGGTGAGGTGCGGGAACAGCGCGTAGTCCTGGAACACCATGCCGACGCGCCGGCGCTCCGGCGGCACGCGAACGCCGCCGCCGGCCACGCGCTCGCCGGCGATCGAGACGGTGCCCGCGTCGGGCGCCTCGAAGCCCGCGATCATCCGCAGCAGGGTCGTCTTGCCGCAGCCCGACGGTCCCAGCAGCGCGACCACCTCGCCGCGCTCGACGCACAGCGAGGCGCCGGAGACGGCCTCGACGGGCCCGAACCGGCGCGTGGCGGCCTCGACGGCGATCATCGAGCAGGACATGTAAGGGAAACCTTACAGGCCTCGCGAGCACGGCGACGACGGGCGGCGGCCCGCCCAGGGTGCGTCTACGCTCGGGAGGTGCCGCTCGCGTCCGTCTACCCGCTCGTCTCCACCCGCGCGCTCGCCCGCCCGTTCACCTACGAGGTGCCGGACGGCGTCGGCAAGGGCGCCGTCGTCGCGGTGCGGCTCGGGCGCAGCAGCACGCGCGGAGTGGTGGCCGAGGTGGGCGTCGAGGCGCCGTCCGGGATCTCGCCGGCCGCGGTCGGCAAGGTTCTCGACCGCATCCCGCCGCCGCTCGTCGACCTGGCGCTGTGGATCGCCGACTACTACGGGTCGACGCCCGCGCGGGCGCTCGAGCTCGTCGCGCCGCTGCGGCGCGCCCCGCGGGGCACGCGGCCGTCGCCCGCCGAGCGCGAGTCGCTCGCGGGCGAGCCGGAGCCCGGGTCGCTGACAGGCGAGCAGCGCACGGCCGTCGCCCGCATCACCACCGCCTTCGACGAGGGCTGCGGCGCGCACCTCCTGCTCGTCGGCCCGACCGGGAGCGGCAAGACAGAGGTGTACCTGCAGGCGTGCGCAGCGGCTCTCGAGCGGGGGCTCGGGACGATCGTGCTCGTGCCCGAGATCGCGCTCGCGCCCCAGACGGTGGGCCGCTTCCGCGAGCGCTTCGGCGACACCGTCGCGATCATGCACTCGGCGCTCGGCGAGGCGGAGCGGCGCGACGAGCGCGACCGCATCGCGTCCGGCGAGGCGCGCATCGTCGTCGGTGCGCGCTCGGCGGTGTTCGCACCGATGCGCGGCGTCGGCCTCATCGTCGTGGACGAGGAGCACGACGCGGCGTTCAAGCAGGAATCCGATCCCCGCTACGACGCGCGCACGGTCGCGGCGAAGCGCGCGGCGCTCGAGGGTGCCGTCGCCGTGTACGGCAGCGCGACGCCGCGGCCCGAGAGCTGGGCGAGGCTGGAGCGGATCGAGCTCTCGGTGCGCATCGGCGCGCCGATGCCGCGCGTGCGCCTCGTCGATCTCCGCCGCGAGGCCGGCTACCCGCTGTCGGCGCCGCTGCTCGCCGAGCTCGGGCGGCTCGCGGACAGGGGCGGCAAGGCGATCCTGCTGCTCAACCGCCGCGGCGTCGCGCCCGCGCTCCACTGCCGCGCGTGCGGCGTCTCGCGGCGCTGCGGCTCGTGCGACGTGGCGCTGACGCTGCACCGCGACGGCCGCCTGCACTGCCACCACTGCGGCTTCTCCGAGCCGGTGCCCGAGGCGTGCCCTGCCTGCGGATCGTCGCAGCTCGCACAGATCGGCGCCGGCACGCAGCGGCTCGAGACGGAGCTCGAGCGTCACGTTCCCGAGCTCGAGCGCATCCGGCTCGACGCCGACACCGCCGCCGAGCCCGGTGCCCTGCGTGCGACGATCGAACGCTTCCGCGCCGCCGATCGCGCCGTGCTGATCGGGACGCAGATGGTGGCGAAGGGCCATCACTTCGCGGGCGTCGAGCTCGCCGCGGTCGTCGACGCCGACACCGGGCTCGCGCTGCCCGACTTCCGCGCCGAGGAGCGCACCTTCCAGCTCGTCACCCAGCTCGCGGGGCGCAGCGGCCGCGACGCCCCCGGCCTCGTGCTCGTGCAGACCTTCCAGCCGGAGGCGACGCCGCTGCGGTTCGCCCAGCGCCACGACGTCGCCGGCTTCCTCGCGGAGGAGATCGAGCGCCGCGCGGCGCTCGCCTACCCGCCGCTGCGCCACCTCGTCACCGTCGTCGCCTCAGGGCCCGACGCGAGCGGCCCGGCGCGGCTGCTGCGCGAGGTGCGCGAGGGCCTCGCCTCCGTCGACGCGCAGGTGCTCGGACCCGCGCCGCTCCTGCGGCTGCGCGGCCGCCACCGCGCACAGCTCGTGGCGAAGACCTCCGAGCCGCGCCGTCTCGCGCGGCAGGCGGCGGCGCTGCTGGCGGCGGCGGGGCCGGCGCTGCGGAAGTCCGGCCTCACGGCCGTCGTCGACGTCGACCCGCAATCGCTGTAGGCCGGGCTACACTCGCGCCATGGCCCACGACCATCACCACGATCACGACCACGACGGCGACGGGCACGAGCACGACGACGCCTACGACGACGAGCGCGAGCAGGAGGACGCAGAGAGCGACCTGCGGCGGCGCGTCGCGCTGTCGCAGGTGCGGCAGTACGGCGATCCCGTGCTGCGCATGCGCGCGAACGAGGTCGAGGCGTTCGACGACGAGCTCGCCCGGCTCGCGGAGCGCATGATCGCGCTCATGCACGACGCGGATGGCGTCGGGCTCGCGGCGACCCAGGTCGGCATCCTGCGGCGGCTGTTCGTGTTCCACCACGACGGCGCCGACAGGGTGCTCGTGAACCCGGTGATCACGGCTTCCGCCGGCCCCGAGGAGGTCGACGAGGAGGGCTGCCTGTCGCTGGGCCCCGTGCGCGTCCCCGTGGAGCGCCCCGTCGAGGTGACGATCGAGGGCAGGGACGCGGGCGGAGAGCCGGTGACGCTCGAGCTCGAGGGCCTGCCGGCGCGCGTCGTGCAGCACGAGCTCGACCATCTCGACGGCACGCTGATCATCGACCGCACCGATCCGGCGTCGCGGCGCGAGGCGCTCTCGCGCCTGCGTCCGAGGCTGATCCTCTCGAGGTAGCGGTTGGCGCGGATCGCCGTCGCGGCGACGGCTCCGTTCGGCGCGGACGTGCTCGAGCGCCTCGCCGCGCGTCACGAGATCACCCGCCTGCTGACGCGGCCGGACGCGCCCGGGGGACGCGGGCGCAAGCTCGCCGCGCCGCCCGCGAAGCGCGTCGCGGAGCGGCTTGGGATTCCCGTCCTGCAGCCCGATCGTCCCGCCGCGGGCCTCGACCTCGGGGCCGACACCGTCGTCGTGTGCGCCTACGGTCCGCTCGTCCCCGAGCAGCTGCTCGCCGAGCGCCGCTTCCTCAACGTCCACCCGTCGCTGTTGCCGCGCTGGCGCGGCGCCGCCCCCGTCGAGCGGGCCATTCTCGCGGGCGACACGGAGACGGGGGTCACGATCCACGAGACGGTGAAGGAGCTCGACGCGGGGCCGGTCGCGGCGCGGGAGGCGTTCCCGATCGGGCCGGACGACGACGCGGGCGCGGTGTTCGCGCGCGCCGCGGAGGTCGCCGCGCGCCTGCTCGACGACCTGCTCGCCCGGCCGCGGATCGTGTTCACGCCGCAGCGCGAGGAGGACGTCGTGTACGCCGAGAAGATCGGCGCGGAGGATCGCGTGCTCGACCTCTCGCTGCCGGCCGAGCTGCTCGTGCGGCGCGTGCGCGCTCTCTCGCCGCACATCGGCGCCCGCGCGCAGCTGCACGGCCGCCCGGTCACCGTCTGGCGGGCCCGGGTGGGGGAGGACGGCTCCTTCGAGCCGCTCGAGGTGCAGCCGGACGGCGGGCGCCGGATGGACGTCGAGTCGTGGCTCCGCGGCCTGCGCTGATCTCCCCGGCGCGCCTCGCGGCATTCGAGGTGCTGCGCCGGGTGTTCGAGGAGGAGGCCTACGCCGACCGTGCGCTGCGCGTCGCCGCCGAGCGCCTCGATCCGCGTGACGCGGCGCTCGCCCGGCAGCTCGCCTACGGCGCGGTGCAGCGTGCGCGCACGCTCGACCACGCGATCGAGACGCTCGGCCGCCGCCCGCTGCGGCGCCTCGACGCACCGGTGCGGGCGGCGCTGCGGCTGGGCGCCTACCAGCTCGCGTTCCTCGACGGCGTACCGCGCTACGCCGCGGTGAACGAGTCGGTGGAGCTCGTCCGCCGGGCAGGGCTGGAGCGGGCGGTGGCCTTCACGAACGCCGTGCTGCGCCGCCTCGCCGAGGGGGCGCGCGAGCTCGTCGAGGCGCTGCCCGAGTCCACCCCCGCCGAGGCGGCCCTGCGCCACTCGTATCCCGACTGGGTGGCCGAGACGTGGTGGCGCGATCTCGGGGCGGACGGCGCCCGTGCGCTGATGCGGGCGCAGAACGAGCCGCCCGAGACGGTCGTGCGGCTCGTCAGGGGCACGATCGACGGCACGCCCGACGCGGGGATCCCGGGGGCGTGGCACGTCGACCGCGTCGACGGGGCCGCGCTCGCGGAGGGGAGGATCTGGCCGCAGAGCCGCGGCTCGCAGCTCGCGGGCCTCGCGGTCGGCTCCCGCGCCGGCGAGCGGGTGCTCGACCTGTGCGCGGCCCCGGGCGGGAAGGCGACGATGCTGGCCGGAGAGGTCGTGGCGGTCGAGCTGAACGAGGCCCGCGCGCGCGAGCTGGAGGACAACGCGCGCCGGCTCGGCGCCCGCGGCGTCACCGTCGTCTGCGCCGACGGGCGTGCGCTGCCGCCGGCGCTCGACGGCTTCGACCGGGCGCTCGTCGACGCGCCGTGCTCGGGCCTCGGCGTGCTCGCCGCCCGCCCCGACCTGCGCTGGCGCTCGCAGCCGCTCGCCGAGCTGCAGCTCGAGCTGCTCCAGGCGGCCGCGGCGCGCGTACGACACGGCGGCACGGTCGTCTACTCGGTCTGCACGATCAACGCCGACGAGTGCGAGGCCGTCGTCGACGCCTCGGGGCTCGCGGTCGACCCCACCCTGGGGGAGGAGTGGCCGCGCTTCCGCCACCAGGCGCGACCCGACTTCCTGCGGACGCTTCCACACGTCCACGGCGGCGCCGGGTTCTTCGTCGCCCGGCTGCGCGTTCCCTGACGGCGGGCGCGCCCTCTCCCGCGCGCGAGAGGACGCGGCGGCCGTAAGATCGACGTCGTGGGCTGGAGCGACTGGATGCGGGGGGACGTCGAGATCGAGCCGTCGCTGTACGCGGCCGATTTCATGCGGCTCGGCGCGCAGATCGAGTCGCTGCTCGACGCCGGCTGCCGCATCTTCCACTTCGACATCGGCGACGGGCACTTCGTGCCGCCGGTGACGATCGGACCCGTCGTGCTGCGCTCGATCGCGCCGCGGATCCACGAGCGCGGCGGCGTGCTCGACTGCCATCTCATGGTCACCGATCCCGCGCACCACTTCGCCGAGCTGGCGGCGTCGGGCGCGGACGCTGTCACGTTCCACGTCGAGGCGACCGCAGACGCCGCCGGCGTCGCCGCGGCGGCGCGCGCGCTCGGGCTCGCCGTCGGCGTCGCCTTCAATCCCGAGACGGAGCCCGAGGCGGCGGCGGCCCTCGCCGCCGAGGCGGGAGCCGAGATCGTGCTCTGCATGAGCATCCATCCCGGCTACTCCGGCCAGGCGTTCATGCCGCAGGCGCTCGCACGGATCGCACGCCTGCGGCAGCTCGTCGAGGTGCCGATCCAGGTCGACGGCGGCGTGGGGGAGGGCAACGCCGCGGCCGCGCGCGCCGCCGGCGCCGCGCTGCTCGTCGCGGGCAGCGCCGTCTTCGGCGATCCCGACCCCGGCGCCGCCTACCGCCGCATCGCCGCCGCCTGCGCATGAGCCTCGAGCGGGCGCTCGCGCTGGCGGCGGAGAGGCTCGGCGTCGCCTACCCCAATCCCACGGTGGGAGCCGTCGTCGAGCACGGCGGCGAGGTCGTCGGCGAGGGCGTGACGGAGCCGTACGGCGGACGGCACGGCGAGATCGTGGCGCTCGCGGCCGCGGGCGAGCGCGCGCTCGGCGCCACCCTGTACGTGACGATGGAGCCCTGCGCCCACCACGGGCGCACGCCGCCCTGCGTCGACGCGATCCGCGCCGCGGGCATCGCGCGGGTCGTCGCGGGCTGCCTCGACCCCGACCCCGAGGCCGCCGGCGGCCTCGACGCGCTCCGCGCCGCAGGCGTCGAGGTGGAGCTCGACGACCGCTTCGAGGCGCGCCGCCAGAACGAGGCGTGGCGCACCTGGAAGGCGCTCGGGCGCCCGTTCGTGACCTGCAAGGCGGCAGCGACGCTCGACGGACGCGTCACCGTTCCCGGCGTGCGCTGGGTCACCGGCGCCCCGTCGCGCCGGCTCGTGCACGAGCTGCGCGCCGCCTCCGACGCGGTCGCCGTCGGCATGGGCACCGTCCGCGCCGACGCGCCGCGGCTCGACGCGCGCGACGTCCCCGTCACCCGGCAGCCGCGCCGGCTCGCGTTCGGCCGCGGTCCGCTGCCGGACGGGTGCGAGCTCGAGCTGCGCAGCGGCCCGCTCGCGGAGGAGCTGGCCGCGCTGGCCGCCGAGGGCGTGCAGTCGCTGCTGCTCGAGGGCGGCCCGACGCTCGCGACCGCGTTCCTCGAGCAGGGCCTCGTCGACAGGCTGCTCCTGTTCGTCGCCCCGCTGCTGTCGGGCGACGGCCCGCGGCTGCTCGGCGACCTCGCCGCTCCCGTCGGGCTCACGCGCCTCTCGGCGCGGCAGGTCGGCGACGACGTGCTGCTCGAGGCGTACGTCCGCGAGCCCTGAGCGCGCCCGCCGCCGGGCGCGACCGCCCTCCGCGCGGATGTAGCCTTGCGCCATGTTCACGGGCATCGTGCGCGAGGTCGGCCGCATCGCCTCGCTCGCGGGCGGCGACGACGGCGTGCGGCTGGAGATCGACGCGCCGCGCACCGCTCCCGTGGTGGAGGTCGGAGGCTCCGTCGCGATCAACGGCGTCTGCCTGACGGCGGAGTCGATCGACGGCGAGCGCATCGCGTTCCACGCCGTGCCGGAGACGCTGCGCCGCACGACGCTCGCGGGGCTGTCCGCGGGCGCCCAGGTGAACCTCGAGCCGGCGCTGCGGGCGGGCGACGCGATGGGCGGCCACATCGTGCAGGGGCACGTCGACGGCGTCGGCCGCGTGCAGTCGGTCGAGGCCGAGGGAGAGGGCCTCCGCGTCATCGTCGAGGCGCCCGACGACCTCCTCCGCTACTGCGTCGAGAAGGGCTCGATCGCCGTCGAGGGCGTCTCGCTCACGATCGCCGAGCTGCACGACGACGCCTTCGGCCTGGCGCTGATCCCGCACACGCTCGCCGAGACGACGCTCGCCGAGATCGCCCCCGGACGGCCCGTCAACCTCGAGGTCGACGTGCTCGCGAAGTACGTCGAGCGGCTCGTCGCCCGGGGATGAGCTCCGCCGGGCTACCATCAGCCGCGTGACCGCGATGCCCGAGACGACGCCGTTCGCCACCATCGAGGAGGCACTGGAGGAGATTCGCTCCGGCCGCTTCGTGGTCGTGGTGGACGACGAGGACCGCGAGAACGAAGGCGACCTCACGATCGCAGCCCAGTTCGTGACGCCCGAGGCGGTCAACTTCATGGCGATGCACGGGCGCGGCCTCATCTGCCTCTGCCTGACGCCCGAGCGCTGCTCCGAGCTCGGCCTGCGCCAGATGACCGATCAGAACGAGACGCCGTACGGCACCGCGTTCACGGTGTCGATCGAGGCGCGCGAGGGCGTCTCGACGGGTATCTCCGCCGCAGACCGCGCCCACACGATCCAGGTGGCGATCGACCCCACCGCGTCCGCCTCCGACCTCGTCCAGCCGGGCCACGTCTTCCCGCTGCAGGCCCGCCCGGGCGGCGTGCTGCAGCGCTCCGGCCAGACCGAGGCGGCCGTCGACCTGGCACGCCTCGCCGGGCTCACCCCCGCCGGCGTCGTCTGCGAGATCATGAACGACGACGGCACGATGGCCCGCGTCCCCGACCTCGTCGGATACTGCGAGCGGCACGGGCTGAAGATGGTCACCGTCGCCGACCTGATCGAGTACCGCCGCAAGCACGAGAAGCTCGTGGAGCGCGTCGCCTCGGTGCGGCTCCCCACCGCCCACGGCGAGTTCCAGGCCGTCGCCTACCAGGAGACGCTGACCGGCAAGAACCACGTCGCGCTCGTCAAGGGCGACGTCGACGGCGCCGAGAACGTGCTCGTGCGCGTCCACTCCGAGTGCCTCACCGGCGACGTCTTCCACTCGATGCGCTGCGACTGCGGCGAGCAGCTCGAGCACGCCCTCGCCCGCATCGAGGAAGAGGGCGCCGGCGTCCTGCTCTACCTCGCGCAGGAGGGCCGCGGCATCGGGCTCCTCAACAAGCTGCGCGCGTACGAGCTCCAGGAGCAGGGGCTCGACACGGTCGAGGCGAACCTCCGGCTGGGCCTCGTCGCCGACGCGCGCGAGTACGGGATCGGCTCGCAGATCCTCGCCGACCTCGGGCTCAGCACGATCCGGGTGCTCACGAACAACCCCAAGAAGATCAGCGGCATCGCCGGCTTCGGGCTCTCCGTCGTCTCGCAGGAGCCGATCGAGATCGTGCCGAACGACGAGAACCGGCGCTATCTGGAGGCGAAGCGTGACAAGCTCGGGCACACGATCGGAGGGAAGGTGCACCACCAGCGCGTGCGCTTCGATCCCGAGTCGTCCCGAGACGGAGGCTGAGACGATGAGCGAACGGTTCGACACCCCGCAGTGGGGCGGCGATGTCCCGCGGCGCGGAGCCGCGGACGAGGCGCAGGAGCCTGACGGGCCCGATCTCGAGGCGGCGGCCGAGAACGTCCTCGAGGGCTGGCCCGAGTCCGACGAGCCCGTGATCGACCGCGAGCCCGACGACGAGGCCGCCGCCGTGCCCGACACGGGCGAGCCGGCCGCTCCGCTCGCGGATCACGTCTCCGCCACGATGGAGCACGCTCCCGGCGAGCTCACGGTGCCGCCCGGGTTCGCGGTGCTCGAGGGGCAGCCGGTGGGAGAGCGCCGCGCAGTCGGCATCGTCGTCGCGCGCTTCAACGGGGACGTCACGACGCGGCTGCTCGAGTCGGCGCTCGCCGAGCTCGAGACGCGCGGCGTCGCCCGCGGCGCGATCACGGTGATGCCCGTTCCCGGCGCGTTCGAGCTACCGCTCGCTGCGATGGCCCTCGCCAAGACGCGCCGCTTCGCGTGCATCGTCGCGCTCGGCTGCGTCATCCGCGGCGACACCCCGCACTTCGACTACGTCTCCGGTGAGACCGCCAGCGGGCTCCAGCTCGCCGCGATCGAGACCGGCGTGCCGGTCGCCTTCGGCGTGCTCACGCTCGACCGCGCCGATCAGGCGGACAGCCGTGTCGACAAGGGCGCCGAGGCCGTGCGCACCGGGCTCGAGATGGCGGACGTGTTCGCGAACCTCCGGGCCGCCGCGGCGCGGTAGCGCCGCGCCCGCGCCCGCGCCCTTCGGTACCATCCGTCGCCGCATGTCCAAGGTCTGCTCCATCTGCGGGAAGAAGCCCGGCTTCGGCAACAACCGGAGCCATTCCATGGTCGCCACCAAGCGCCGCTTCAACCCGAACCTCCAGCGCGTCCGCATGCTGCTCGACGGCAAGGCCACCCGCGCCTACGTCTGCACGCGCTGCCTCAAGGCCGGCAAGGTCACGAAGGCCGTCTGAGGCGCAACCCCCCGCCTGCCCCCGTCGTCTAACCTCGCGGCGTGGACAGGGGCACTCATCTCGCACGGACGTCCGACCTCGGGCGCATCAGCGTCTCCTCCGAGGCGGTGGCGCAGATCGTCGGCCACGTCGCCGCGGAGAGCTACGGCATCGTCGGCATGGCGGGCCGCCGCTTCCCGCGGCTTCCCGGCCGCGACAAGCTCACCGACGGCATCGAGGTGAAGGCGCGCGACGGCGGCCTCGAGATCGACCTCCACGTCGTCGTCGAGTACGGCCTCAACCTCGCCGAGGTCGCCTCCACCGTGCGCAGCCGCGTCGGCTACGAGGTCGAGCGCCAGACCGGGCTCACGGTCGCCGCCGTCGAGGTGAGCATCGAGGACGTCAGGCGGTCCCCGTGAACCTCGACCGGGCGCGCGAGATCGCCAGGGCGGCTCTGCACAACCTCGAGACGAACCGCCGGCGCATCGACGATCTCAACGTCTACCCGGTGCCGGACGGCGACACGGGCACGAACCTGACCCTCACCGTGCGCGCGATCGTCGAGGCGCTCGACCGCTCCAGCGCCGACGGTCACGAGGCCGTGGCGCGCGAGCTCTCCCGCGCCGCTCTCATGGGCGCGCGCGGCAACTCCGGCGTCATCTTCAGCCAGATCGTGCGCGGCTTCGCCGACGTGCTCGCCGAGCAGGACGAGATCGACGGCCCCGTCGTCGCACGCGCGTTCCGGTCGGCGAGCGATGCCGCCTACCGCGCGGTGCGCCGCCCCGTCGAGGGGACGATGCTGACCGTGATCCGCGAGATGGCGGAGGAGGCGGAGCTGCCCGAGGTGCGCTCGCTGCCGAAGGACGAGCTCCTCGCGCGCGTCGTCGCCCACGGCGAGGACGCGCTGCGCCGCACGCCGGAGATGCTGCCCGTCCTCGCGGAGGCCGGCGTCGTCGACGCCGGCGGTGCCGGGCTCGTGGAGATCATCCGCGGACTGCGCGCCGCGGTGGCGGGAGAGGAGCTCCCCGACGCGCCCGCCGCCGGGGTCGAGCTCTCGCTCGACGCCGTCCACCGGGAGCTGTCCCGCTACCGCTACTGCACGGTCTTCGTCGTCGAGGGGGAGGAGCTGGATGCGGGCAGCCTCGAGCGCGAGCTCGAGCGGATCGGCGACTCGCTCCTCGTCGTCGGCGACGCCACGGCGCTGAAGGTGCACGTCCACAGCGACGACCCGGGCGCCGTGCTCACGCTCGCGACACAGAGGGGAGAGGTCGAGGGGGTCGAGATCGCGAACATGCACCGGCAGACGGTGGAGCGCGGCGAGCGGCTCGCCGCCGGCTCCGTGAACGGCCTGCCGACGCTCGAGACGGGCGTCGTCGTCGTCGCCCCCGGCGAGGGCAACCGGCGGCTGTTCGAGAGCATGCGCGCCGCGCGGGTGATCGAGGGCGGGCAGACGATGAACCCGTCCACCGCCGACATCGTCGCCGCCGTCGACGCGACGCCGGCGACCGAGGTGATCGTGCTCCCCAACAACAAGAACGTGATCCTCAGCGCGGAGCAGGCAGCGGCCCTGGCGGGCAAGCCCGTGCGCGTCGTCCCGACCTGTTCCGTGCAGGCGGGGCTCGCGGCGATGGTCGCCTACGACCCCGAGCGCTCCGCCGCCGAGAACGAGGAGACGATGCGCGACGCGCAGGCCGCGATCGCCGCCGGCGAGGTCACCGTCGCGTCGCGCGACGTCGAGCTCGACGGCGTCGACGTACGGCGGGGCGCCTGGCTCGGTCTCGCCGACGGCGCCGCGGTGGCGAGCGGCGACGACTTCGTCGAGGTCGCCTGGGCCGTCGTCGAGCGCCTGCTGGACGGCGGGCGCGGCCTCCTCACCCTGCTCACCGGCGCCGACGCGCCGCCGCTCGCGGATCTCCTCGAGCGCATCGGCACGCGACACCCCGAGGTCGAGGTCGAGACGCACGAGGGCGGCCAGCCGCACTATCCGCTGCTGCTGTCGGCGGAGTAGGCGGCTGTGGACGCGATCCGCGTGTTGCTCGCCGAGGACAACGACGTCTACTGCTCCACGCTCGAGCTCCTGCTCGGCGCCTGCGACGGCATCCATGTCGTCGGCGCCGTCGCGGACGGCGTCGCCGCCGTCGCCGCCGTGGGCGCGCTCGCTCCCGACGTCGTGCTGATGGACTTCCGCCTGCCGGGCCTCGACGGCGCTCGGGCGACCGCGCGCCTCCGCGACCTGTATCCGGAGACGGCGGTCATCTGCCTCACGGCCGAGGCAACCGCAGCCGATCGCGACGCCGTCCTCGCTGCCGGCGCCGTCACGCTCATCGAGAAGGGCCGACCCACGGAGGAGCTCGTCGCAGCGATCCGGTCCGCGTGCACGAGAGGAGACGACCGATGGACCTGACCGAGACGAACACCGCGATCGTGCTCGATTCGACGTCCGACTTCCCGGAGGCGCGCGAGCGCTACCCGAACATGAGGGTCGTGCCGCTGTACGTGCGCTTCGGCGAGGAGTCGTATCGCGACCACGTCGACATCGGCTCGCACGACTTCTACGAGAGGCTCGAGCACGCCGCGGCGCTGCCGACGACCTCGCAGCCGACCCCGCAGGACTTCCTCGACGCCTACGCGAGCCTCGACGGCTACGAGCGCATCTACTCGCTGCACCTCTCGGCCAAGCTCTCCGGAACGTTCCAGTCGGCGGCGCTCGCGGCCGCCGAGCTCGGGGGCGAGCGGGTGCGCGTGGTCGACTCGGAGACCGTCTCGCTCGCCGTGGCGATGCTGGCGCTGGCGATCCAGCGCCGCCTGGCGCGTGGCACGAGCGACGAGGAGATCGACCGGCTGGTCGAGCGCTTCAGACGCCGGAGCGGCGTCGTCTTCACCGTCGGCACGCTCGAGTACCTGCAGAAGGGCGGGCGCATCGGGCGCGCGCAGGCGCTCGCCGGCACGATCCTCAACGTGAAGCCGATCCTCGGCGTGGACGGCGGCGTGATCGTGCCGATCGGAAAGGTACGCGGCCGCCAGAAGGCGCTCGCGGAGTTCGCCCGGGTGTTCACGTCCGCCAGCGAGGATCGCCCCGGCCTGCGCGTCGCGATCGCGCACGCGGACGTGCCCGAGTGGATCGACGTGCTCACCGACCTCGTCCGCCGCGCCCGACCGCAGGCCGAGATCGAGCTCGTCGGGAACCTCGGCGCCGTCGTCGGCAGCCACGCCGGCCCGGGCGCCGTCGGCTTCTTCTGGTTCCAGGACGAGTGAGCCCAACGGCAGGGCTAGTCGTCGCGGTCGGACGACTTCTCGTGGCCCGACCGGGGCGCGTCGCTCCTGCCGGCGCCCGTCGTCACGGGCGCTGCCGGTGCGCCGCCGTCCCGTGTGAAGACCGCGCGCGGGCTCAGCTTCCCGGCCGGCTCGCTCCCGTCCTGCGTCAGCCCGAGCAGCGTGAGATTCGCGAGGATGCCCGCTGCGGCGATCGCCGCCACGAGCGCGGCGGCGACGGCGACTCTCTGCCAGGAGCGCACGGCCACAGCCTACGCCTCCACGGCGACGGGAACGGCGCTCACGCCGGCTGCCCGCCGCTCTCCCGCAGCGGGCGGCGGGCGCGGGCCGTCGCCGGCGGCACGAGCGCGCGCCAGGCGGTTGCCGCGGCGACGGCGGCCACGGCCGCGACGTAGACGGCGAACGCCCACGGCCTGGACGTGTCCGTGCCGCCTGCGATGCCGTGTACCGTCGCCGCGGCGAAGATCCCGTAGGTGGCCCAGTGCAGCCGGCGCCAGTTCTTCACCTTGATGCGCTTGCGCACCGAGAACGAGGCGTAGACGAGCACCATCATCTCGGCGGCGAGGACGCCGAGCGCCGTCCACACGGGCCGGTAGGAGACGAGACCGGGGACGAGCAGACCGAGCGGCGAGACCTCGACCGTCGTGTCGAGCACGAGCGCGATGCCGTGCATCGCCAGCGCGCCGAGGCCGAGCAGAGCGAGGACGCGATGGAGGTCGGTGACCGCGGCCGGCTTGAGCGCGCGGAAGGGGCGCGCCTTCAGGACGAGCCCTGCGAGCACGGACAGCGTCAACATCACGTAGGCGGTGAGACCACCGGCGCGGGCGAGCAGCCAGAACGTCGGGTCGTTCCTCATGCCAGGCCTCCAGCGAGAACCGTGCGACCGCCGGCGCTGACGAGCACGCGGGGAACGTCCGGCTCGGCGCCGAGGAAGGCCGCCTTCGCGAGCACCTCGGCCTCCGCCGCCGAGCCGGCGACGACGGTGACGCGCAGCAGGCCGCTCTCGGCCGGGCGGCCCGTGAACGGGTCGATCAGATGGTGCATGTCCACGCCCGAGCGGCGCCAGCGGCGTCGGTCGCGCCCCGACGTGGCGATCGCCCCGCGCGTCAGCTCGAGCGTCAGTCCCTCGCAGACGCCGACGGGCCACGCGCCTCCGCGAACGGCGAGGTCGCCGCCAGCGTTGACGAGGCAGGGCCCGGCGACGGCGAGCAGCTCGGCGGCGCGGTCGACGGCGTAGCCCTTGCCGATGCCGCCAAGGTCGAGCCGCGTGCCGGGACCGAGCTCGATCGTGAGCCCGTCGACGTAGACGTCGCCGCCGCAGCGGACGTCGGATCCGGCGGCAGCGGCTGCGTCGCGGGGCAGAACGGCGAAGGGGCGGTCGTAGCCGGCGGCCACGACGGCGTCGTGGACGGTCGGGTCGAAGAGGCCGCCGGTCGCCTCGCGGGCCTCGAGGGCGAGCTCCACCACGCGTACGAGATCGTGGCTCGCGCGCTCGATGCGGCCGTCGCGGTTGAGGCGCGACAGCTCGGATCCGGCGCGAAACCGCGACATCAGCTGTTCGAGCCGCTCGAACTCCTCGCCGGCCCGCTCGAGCGCGCGCGTCGCCCGCTCTCCGGCCGGAGCGTCGAGCAGCAGCTCGACGTCGGTCCCCATCGCCGGGAAGACGCGGCGCTGCATCACGATGTCCGTGTCACGGTCAACGGCGGCAGGGTGACGATGCGGACGGACGCGGTGGGCGGCGCAGCGGCCTGAGCTGCCTGCTGCGCCCGGGCGTCGGCCAGCCCTATCTGCGCTCGACGCTGTCGCAGCGCCACGCGGTAGGCGGCCATGCGCCGGTCGACGATCCGCTGCACGATCCGCGCCTCGGCGCGCAGGCGCTGCTCGCGCTGCGCCAGCGCCACGAGGCGCGGGTCGGGCTTCGCCGCCGCCCAGGGCCTCGCGGCGACGGCCGCCCAGGTGACGAAGAAGACGACGAGCGCGAGCACGACGGCATACGTGCGATGGCTCGTGTCAGTCATCCGACCCCGACTCCTCGTACGCGGATTCGCGTCCGCCTTCGTCGTCGCCGCGTCGCTTGACGACGATCGGGGGCGGACGGCGGTAGACGACGCGGACGGCTGCCGTGGAGCGCATCGCCGTCGCCTGGGCGCCCGCTTGCGGCAGCGGGGGCAGCGGGGGCGGCTGCTGGGCGAGCGACTTGCGCAGCGCGGCCTCGTAGCGATCGAGCTGCGCCGTACGCCGTGCGATTTGCGCGGCGCTCGAAGCACGCGCCCCGCCGGCCTGCGAGACGGTGTTTCCGAGTGCGAGCACGCCTGCGACCGCCGCGACGGCGACGGCGAGGGAGACGAGGAGAGCACGACGGCGGTTCATGGTGGCGACCTTTCTCTCGGACGTTGCAGCCGCACGATAGGGCCACCCCGGCAAAGCGGGAGCCAGGCGCGGGTAAGGAGTTCGCCAGGAATGCGCCGGCGCTCCTGCGGCGGGCCGGTGAGCGCCTTACGATCACGTCATGCACCTGCTCGTCGTCGAGGACGAAGACACGATTGCCGAGCCGCTCGTCGAAGGTCTGCGAGGCGAAGGCTTCGAGGTGACGCGCGTCGCCACCGGTCGGGAAGCGCTCGAGGCGCCGCCGGTCGACCTCGTGCTCCTGGACGTGCGGTTGCCGGACATCGACGGCTTCGCCGTCTGCCGCGAGCTGCGCTCCCGCTCCGACGTCCCCATCATCATGGTCACCGCGAAGGGCGAGGAGGTCGACCGCGTCGTCGGCCTCGAGCTCGGAGCCGACGACTACGTCGTCAAGCCGTACGGCCTGCGCGAGCTCGTCGCCCGCATCCGCGCCGTCGCTCGTCGCGCGCCCGGCCGCCGCAACCCGCGCCAGACGCTGCGGGCAGGCGCGCTCGAGGTCGACGTTCCCGCGCGGCGCGCCGCGATCGGCGGGCGCGAGCTGCAGCTGACGGCGAAGGAGTTCGACCTGCTGGCCCTGCTCGCATCCGAGCCCGGTGTCGTCGTGGAGCGCGCCAGGATCCTGCGCGACGTGTGGGACACGAGCTGGTACGGATCGTCCAAGACCGTCGACGTGCACGTCGCGGCGCTGCGGAAGAAGCTCGGCGACCCGGCTCTGATCGAGACGGTGCGCGGGATCGGGCTGCGGCTGCGCGGATGACGCGCCGTCTCGTCCTCAGCTACCTGTCCCTCACCGTCGTCGTGCTCGCGATCCTCGAGGTGCCGCTGGGGGTCATAAACGCTCGCAGCGAGCAGGCGCGCCTGTCGGCCAAGGTGGAGCGCGACGCCGTCACGATCGCGTCACTTGCCGAGAGCACGGTCGAGGGCGACGCCGCCACCGCGAACATGACCGCGTTGCGGGAGCTGGCGCGACGCTATGCCGCCGACACCGGCGGCCGCGTCGTGATCACCGGTCGGCGTGGCCTCGCGCTCGTCGACTCGGCAGCGGGCGGGCGAGGCACGGGCACCTTCGCCACCCGCCCCGAGTTCCGCGCCGCGCTGCGGGGCGACGTCGCGACCGGCGTGCGCCCGTCGCACACGCTCGGCTACGACCTCCTCTACGTCGCCGTGCCGATCGCTTCCGGCGGTGTCGTGCACGGGGCGGTGCGCGTCACCTATCCGACCTCCGAGCTCGACCGTCACGTGCGCAACTACTGGCTTGCGCTTGCGGGAATCGCGGGCATCGCGCTCGTGGCCTCGACGCTGCTCGGGCTCAGCTTCGCACGCTGGATCCGCAGGCCGCTGGCGGGACTCGAGACGGCGGCCGCCGCTGCGGGAGCCGGCGACCTCAGCGCGCGCGCCCCGGTGCCCGGCGCCCCGCCCGAGCTTCGCCAGCTCGCACTCGAGTTCAACGACATGGTCGCGCGGGTCGACGGGCTCGTCGCCGCGCAGAGGGACTTCGTCGCCGATGCGTCGCACGAGCTGCGCACGCCGTTGACCGCGCTGCGGCTGCGCCTCGAGAACCTCGAGCGGCACGTCGGCGACGGGGGCGGAGCGAGCCTCGCCGCGGCCGTCGCCGAGGTGGAGCGGCTCTCCGGCCTCGTCGACGCCCTCCTCGCGCTGGCCCGCGCCGACGCGGGTGTCGCGCCCGCCGAGATCGTCGACCTCGCCGCGGCCGCGCGCGCCCGCGTCGAGGCCTGGCAGTCGACGGCGGCCGGCCGCGTGCGCCTGCGCCTCGACGCAGGGCCGCCGGTGACGGCGCGCGCCGGTGGCTTCCGGGTCGCGCAGATCGTGGACAACCTCCTCTCGAACGCGCTGCGCGCAGCGCCGCAGGGGAGCACCGTGACGGCGACCGTGCGGCGCACCGGCCCTCGCGCCGAGCTGCGCGTGCGCGACGAGGGCGCGGGCATGAGCGACGAGCAGAAGGCCCGCGCGTTCGACCGCTTCTGGCGCGCGGGCTCGGGCGGCGGCGGCGGATCCGGGCTCGGGCTCGCGATCGTCCGCCGGCTCGTGGAGGTCGACGGCGGCACGATCGAGCTCCGTGACGCCCCGGGCGGCGGGCTCGAAGCCGTCGTCCGGCTGCCCGCGACCTGAGTCCCTCGGAGCCCGTGCTGGACCGGCGCCGGTCACGGTCCTATACTCGGTCGCGGTGCCACGCGCGACGACCACCACCCGGTCGCCGGTCGGCTTCGCCGGCCTGGACCCGCCTTCCGCCTGGCCGCGACCGCGCGCGCTCCCGCCCGCCGCCGTGACCGAGCGCGACGTCGACACGCTGCCCGGCGTCGGGCCGGCCGTGCGCAAGCGGCTCAGCCGCCTCGGCCTGCGCACCGTCGGCGACCTGCTCGCGCATCGCCCGCGCCGCTACGAGCACCCCGTCGACGAGAGGTCGATCGTGGAGCTCCACGGCGACGCCGAGGCCGTGATCGAGGGGACGGTCGAGCGCAGCCGGTCGCGCCGGCGCGGTCGGCTGCACATCCTCACCGCTCGCGTGTCGGACGGCAGCGGCGAGGTCGACGCGACCTGGTTCAACCAGCCGTGGCTCGAGAGGCAGCTCGTGCCGGGCGTCCGCGTGCGCCTGCGCGGCAAGCCGAACCGCTACGGCTTCCAGGTCGAGTCGTACGACCTCGGCGAGGCGACCGAGACGGCCGACTTCGCACCCGTCTACCCGTCGAGCGAGCAGCTGGAGCAGAAGCGCCTGCGCAGCATCGTCGCGTCCGCCCTGCCCTACGCCCGGGCCGGCGGAGACCCGTTGCCGGCGTTGCTGCGCCAGGCCGAGCGCCTGCCGCTGCGCGCCGACGCGCTCACCGCGCTCCACCACCCCCGCTCGCTCGAGGAGGCCGAGATGGGGCGCCGCCGTCTCGCCTTCGACGAGCTGCTGACGCTCCAGCTCGCCCTCGCCCGGCGCGCCGCGGAGCGCGAGCAGCTCGTCGCGGCGGCGCTGCCCGCCCCCGGCACGCTCGTCGCGCGCTACCGGCAGGTGCTGCCGTTCACGCTCACCGGAGCACAGGAGGCGGCGATCGCGGAGATCGACGCCGACCTCGGTCGCACGAGGCCGATGCAGCGTCTGCTGCAGGGCGACGTCGGCTCGGGGAAGACCGTCGTCGCGCTGTACGCGCTGCTCCGCGCCGTCGAGGCGGGCCGCCAGGGCGCGATGATGGCGCCGACCGAGGTCCTCGCCGAGCAGCATCTCCTCACGATCGAGGGTCTGTGCGCGGAGCTCGGGGTGCGGGTGGCGCTGCTCACGAGCGCGCTCGGCGCGAGAGAGCATGCGAACGTCCGCCGGCTCATCGCGTCCGGCGACGTGCAGGTCGCGGTCGGCACGCACGCGCTCATCCAACGGGAGGTCGCGTTCCACGACCTCGCCGTCGCCGTGGTGGACGAGCAGCAGCGCTTCGGCGTCGAGCAGCGCTCGGCGCTCGCGGGAGGACGCGCGCCGCACGTCCTGCACATGACCGCGACGCCGATCCCGCGCACGCTCGCGCTCACGGTGTACGGCGACCTCGCCGTGTCGGAGATCGCGGCACCGCCGGCGAACCGCAGGCCGATCGTGACCGCCTGGGTCACCGACGACCGCAGCTCGGAGGCGTACGAGCGCCTCACGCGGCACCTGGCCGCGGGACGCCAGGCGTACGTCGTCTGCCCGCTGATCGAGGCATCCGAGACGACCCTCGCGCGCGCAGCCGAGGACGAGGCCGAGCGGCTGCGGCGCTCCGAGCTGAAGGGGTTCCGGGTCGGCTGCATGCACGGACGGCTCAACCCGGGCGACCGGCGCGCGCTGATGGCGCAGTTCAAGGCGGGGGAGATAGACGTGCTCGTCGCCACGACGGTGGTCGAGGTCGGCGTGGACGTGCCCAACGCGACGATCATGATCGTGCAGGAGGCCGACCGCTTCGGCCTCGCACAGCTGCACCAGCTGCGCGGCCGCGTCGGGCGCGGCGCGGAGCAGTCGTACTGCCTGCTCGTGTCGCGCCGCAAGGAGGAGCTCACCGACGCCGCCCGCGAGCGGCTCGAGGCGATGGTGGAGTCGGCAGACGGGTTCGAGCTCGCCGAGCGCGACCTCGAGATCCGCGGCGAGGGCCAGCTGCTCGGCGCGCGCCAGTCGGGCCTCTCCGATCTGCGCTTCACGAAGCTCCGGCAGGACATGGACCTGCTCGAGCGGGCACGAGAGGCTGCGCGCCGTCTCGGCGACGCCGAGCTGCTCGCGGACGCCGTCGGCGTGCTGCTCGGCGAGGCCGACCATCTCGGAGACTCCTGAGCGGGGAAGGGTTGCGGGGGGGCGACGCCGTCTGGCAGGGTGTGACCACCGGTGACCACGCGGATCGGCATCAGGGAGCTTCGCGACACGCTGACGGCCGCCTCGCGGCGCGTGGAGTCGGGCGAACGGCTCGAGGGGACGAGAGGCGGCATTCCCGTGGCCGTGATCGCGCCGTACGACGAGGATCCGCTCGAGCGGCTGATCGCGAGCGGACGAGCCGCGCCCGGCCGCCCCTTCCGCCCGCCGACGCGCCTGGCGCAGGCGCACGGGCCGAAGACGGCATCGGAGATCCTGCTCGAGGGCCGCGAAGATCGCTTCTGGCGACGGCGCTGTCGATAGCTCCCGAGGCGATGCTCGTCTACGACCGACGGCTCGGGCGCGAGGCCGTCCGGGCCTGGCTGCGCGTGATCGCGCCGGGTGCGGGGCCGTGAGGATCGTCGCCGGCGAGCGCCGCGGCGCGAAGATCGCCGCGCCGAAGGGGCTCGCGACCCGCCCCACGTCCGATCGGGCACGCGAGGCCGCCTACAACCTCATCGGCCCCGTCGCCGGCGCCCAGGTGCTCGACCTGTTCGCCGGCTCCGGCGCGATGGGCCTCGAGGCGCTCTCCCGCGGCGCCCGCCGCTGCGTCTTCGTCGAGTCGGACAGGGCGGCCTGCCGTGTCATCGAGGACAACCTGGCGCGGCTGCGCCTCGCCGGCGCCGTCGTCCTCGGCAAGGACGCCTTCCAGGCGCTGCGCGAGGAGCGCGCGGCCGGCCGCGTCTACGACCTCGTCCTCGCGGACCCGCCGTACGGCGCCTGGAGCGATCTCCAGGCGCCGCTTGCCGAGGCGATTCCGCCGCTGCTCGCGCCCGCCGGGCTGCTCGTCGTGGAGACGTCCGCGCGGGTCGAGCCGGAGCTGCCCCTCCACCTCGTCACCAGCCGCCGCTACGGTTCGGCCCGGATCACACTCTTCTCCCGATGATCACCGCAATCTACCCAGGGACGTACGACCCGGTCACGAACGGCCATGTCGACGTGATCCGCCGCGCCGCGTCGATCTTCGACCGCATCGTCGTCGGCGTCGTCCGCGATCCCCACCACAAGCAGACGATGTTCTCGCTCGACGACCGGGTCGCCTTCCTCGAGGAGGCGCTCGCGTCGCTCGACAACGTCGAGGTGGACGTCTTCCACGAGCTCGTCGTCGACTTCGCCCGCAAGCACGACGCGAAGACGATGGTGAAGGGCCTGCGCGTGATCGCCGACTTCGAGTGGGAGGCGCAGATGAACCACCTCAACCGCCTGCTCGCGCCGGAGATCGAGACCATGTACGTGATGGCGAGCCCGCAGTACAGCTTCATCTCCTCGAGCGGCGTGAAGGAGATCGCCTCGTTCGGGGGAAAGGTGGACGAGCTGGTGCCCGAGGCCGTGGCGCGCCGCTTCCGGGAGATGTTCCCGGACGGTCGTCCCGGCGCGCCTCTCAGCCCCCAGGAGTAGGATTCGAGCCATGGACGTCCTCGTTCTCATCGACAAGCTCGACGACCTCGTGCACAACGCGAAGGCGGTGCCCCTCACCGACCAGGTGCGTATCGACCGCGAGGAGATCTTCGACATCCTCGACCAGATGCGCGCCACCATTCCCGAGGAGATCAAGCAGGCACGCTGGATCGTCAAGGAGCGCCAGGAGATGCTGGCCGAGGCCAAGCGCGAATGCGACCGCCTCATCGGCGAGGCGCGCGAGCAGGCCGTGCGCGAGGCGTCCCAGACGGAGATCGTGAAGATCGCCGAGCGCCAGGCCTCCGACATCGTCGACGACGCCCGGCGGCAGGCGCGCGAGACGCGCCTGGAGATGGAGGACTGGGCCGACGGCATCCTCTCCACGCTCGAGGTCAACCTCGACAAGTTCCTCGTCGCGGTGCGCCGCGGCCGCGACCGCCTGCACGAGCGCTCCCAGGAGACCGTGATCGCAGGCATCGGGCCGATCGACCCGATCAACCCGGACGACGACTCGTACGTGTGATCGCGTGCCCCTGACCTGCGGCCGGGGGCACGCGATCACGCTCGGCTACCGCACCGTCGGCACCTGCACGAGCCGGTAGCCGGCGACGCCGCCGAGCGGGTTGTCGCCCTGGCGGTACGCCTTCACGAAGAACTGCACGCTGTACCCGTTGCGAATCGGGAAGTCGGCCTGCGGCTGCACGGTGTAGCTGACGAACCCGTCCTCCGCGGTCTTCTGGACGACCGGCGTCGACGTCACCACGGGCGTCGCGCGCACGAACACGAGCACGTCGCGGACCGCGTATCCGCGCGTGTCCACCACCTTGACCCGCAGCGTGATCGGCGTGCTGCGGGAGCGCACCGGGCTCGGAGAGAAGCTCACGTTCGCGACGATCAGCCGCTCGGACGCGGGCACGCTCGTCGCCGGGATCGACGTCTCGCCGTTCGGCAGCTTGATCGCCCCGGGCACTCCGCCCGCCGCCACCTTCGCCGTCGGCGGGGTCAGCTTCGCAATCTCGCCCTGGCTGTTGCGGGCGCTGATGCGCACGCGGAGCGTCCGGCCGAGGTCGGAGCTCTTGACGACGTACTGGTCGTCGGTGGCTCCGGAGATCTCGACGCAGTTGTTCCCGTTCCCGTCACAGCGCAGCCAGCGGAACGTGAACGTGATCGGCTGCTGCCCTGTCCACGTGCCCGGATCGGCCGTCAGCCGCTGCTCGACGGCCGGCGTCCCCGACACGGACGGGTCCTTCGTGGCGACCGGAGCTCCCGTCGACCCGACGACCGCCGTCGCGTTCGACGCCTTCGTCGTCGACCCGTCGACGTTCGTGGCGGTGACGCGGAACACCATCCGCCAGCCCGCGTCGGATGATGTGAGCTGATAGCCGGTGCCCGTCGCGTTCGCGACCGGCGTGCAGCTGGCCACGGCACTGTCGCAGCGCAGCCAGGCGTACGCGTACGTGATCGGGTCGCCCGACCAGCTGCCGCGATTGCCGGTCAGCGTCATGCCGATCTCCGGCGTGCCGGAGATCGTCGGCTCTGCCGTGTTCTGCGGCGCGGCCTGCCCCTGGGCCTGCGCGTCGCCGCTTCCCAGCGCGAGGCCGGCGAGCAGGGCCGCGATCGCTGCTCCAAGGCCCGCGATCACGACCTCGGGCCTGCGCCGCAGCGCGGTGCCCCGTGTGCTCGCTCGCTTGCTCATGATCGACCTCCTTCCGTGCGCCGGCGATGGACTCGCCGCCAGCATGCCCTGCTGTCCGTGCGCCGAACCGAATTCTTACGGGATGCTCACATCTCGCTACCCTGGCCCGATGACGACCTTCCCGCTTCGGCGGCTGCGACTGCGGCCGGGCGAGGACCACCAGGATGCCGTCGCGATCGCGCTCGAGCCGTTCGACCTCGGCGGGCAGCGCTACCTGCCCGTTCCCGCAGAGGTGACCGCCGACCTGCTGGCGCAGCGCGCGACGAGCGGGCACGTGTTCCGGATCCGCTTCGCCGCCCGCCTGCACGGGCCGTGCATGCGCTGCCTGGGGGACGCGGTGCTCGAGCTCTCGGTCGATACGACCGAGTACCAGGCGAGCGACGAGTCGGCGCCGGAGGAGCTGCGCAGCGAGTACGTGGTCGATGACCAGCTCCGGCTCTCCCAGTGGGCCCGGGACGCGATCGCGCTCGCGCTCCCCGACCGGATCCTGTGCCGGGACGACTGCGCCGGCCTCTGCCCGGCGTGCGGCGCGAACCTCAACGACGAACCGCACGTGCACGAGGAGGCCGTCGCCGATCCGCGCTGGGCTGCGCTCGAGGCGCTACGCGAGGATGGCTGAGCTCGCCCCGCGGGCGCGCGTCGTCATCGTCGAGCGCGACCGGGTCGCCCTGATCCGGCGCGTGCGCGACGGGCACACGTACTACCTCTTCCCGGGCGGCGGCGTCGAGGCGGGCGAGACGCCGGAAGCGGCGGCACGGCGTGAGGCCCTCGAAGAGCTCGGCGTCGAGGTTGAGCTCGGGCCGATCGTGCACGAGGAGTCCTTCGGCGGCACGCACTTCCTCTACTACGACGCATGGATCGTGGGAGGGGCGTTCGGCACGGGTAGCTGGCCCGACCATGCCGTCCTCAGCGCGCGCGAGCGGGAGCGCAGCGGGACGCACGAGCCCGTCTGGGTGCCGCTCGCCGACCTGCGCGGGCGCGACGTGCGCCCGCCCGCGCTCGCGGCCCTCCTGTCGCCCCGGTAGCTGCCGGCCCGCGCGTTCCGGTACACTTCCGCCTCCCATGGCCGTCCCGAAGCGAAAGACCTCCAAGGCTCGTCGCGACAAGCGCCGCGCCCAGCACGGCATCGACGGGCCGAAGGTGAACGTGTGCCCAGCGTGCGGCGCTCCGACGCGCCCGCACCACGTCTGCCCCACCTGCAAGACGTACAAGGGCCGCGAGATCCAGCCGCTGACGACGCCCGCCCCGTAACCCGGTGACCATCCGGGTGGCCGTCGATGCCCTCGGCGGCGACAGGGCGCCGTCCGAGATCGTCGCCGGCGCGCTCGACGCGCGAGCGCCGGGCATCGTGCCCGTGCTCTACGGCCCCGCCGGCCTCGACACGCACGGCCTCGAGCACGTCGTCTGCGACGGCGCCGTCGGGATGGACGACAAGCCCGCCGAGGCAGTGCGGGCAAAGCCCGGCTCGTCGCTCGTGCGGGCGGTGCGCGCCGTCGGCGACGGTGACGCCCAGGCGGTCGTGTCGGCCGGCAACACGGGCGCCATGCTCGCCGCCAGCCTCCTGCACGTGCGCCGCCTGCCGGGTGTCCTCCGTCCCGGCATCGCCGTGCTCCTGCCTGCCGCGGCCGGCCCGTCCGTGCTCATCGACGCGGGCGCGAACGCGGACGCGCGGCCGGAGCATCTCGTGCAGTTCGCGCACATGGGCGCGGTGTTCGCCGAGGAGATCCTCGAGGTGGCGGAGCCCCGCGTCCGGCTTCTCTCGATCGGCGAGGAGCCCGAGAAGGGCAACCAGCTGACGCTCGAGGCCCACGCGTTGCTCGCCGACGCCGGCCTGCGCTTCGAGGGGAACACCGAGGGCCGCACGCTGCTCGAGGGGGAGGCCGACGTCGTCGTGTGCGACGGCTTCACGGGCAACGTCGCCCTCAAGACGCTCGAGGGCACGATCGGCAGCGTCCTCGACGCCCTGCGGCACGAGATCGACGCGAACGTGCGCGGGCGCCTCGGCGGCGCCCTGATCCGCCCCGCAGCCCGCCGCGTGCGCGCGCGGCTCGACGTCGACACGCACGGCGGCGGCTACCTGCTCGGCCTGCAAGGCATCGTCGTGATCGCCCACGGCGCGAGCTCGCGGCGGGCGACCGCGAACGCGATCCGCATGGCCGCGAGAGGCGTCGAGCACGACATCGTGGGCAGGCTCCGCGAATCACTTCCGGAGCGCGTGGTAGAGTCGGCGCGCTCCACGACCCCGAACGGCAACAAGTGAGGTTGCGAACAGTGGCTCTGTCCCGTGATGAAGTCTCCGAGCGCGTCAAGGCGGTTCTCAGCGAGCAGCTGGGGGTCGACGAGGGCGAGCTCTCCGACGAGGCCTCCTTCCAGGAGGACCTCGATGCCGATTCCCTCGATCTCGTCGAGCTGATCATGGAGCTCGAAGATCAGTTCGGCATCAAGATCTCGGATGAGGACGCGCAGAAGATCACGACCGTCGGCCAGGCCGTCGACTACGTCGTCGCGCACCAGTAGCACCGACGCCCGCTCGGGGGAGGGGCGCGAGCTCGCGCGCCTGATCGACGCCCTTCCCCCGGAGCGGCGCGAGCACGTCTTCACCCACACGTCCTGGGCGCCCGACCGGGCGTCGTCGTACGAGCGGCTCGAGTTCCTCGGCGACTCGGTGCTCGAGCTGGCGATCGCGCGCGCCCTCTACGACCGCTTCCCGGACGCCTCCGAGGGACGCCTGGCGAAGATCCGCGCGCACGTCGTCTCGCGACACAGCTGCGCGGGCGTGGCGCGCGAGCTCGACCTCGCCCGCTACCTGCTCGACCAGGCGCAGGACGTGCCGGAGCCCGAGCTCAAACGGATCTCGCTCAGCCGCAACGTGCTGGCCGCTCTGCTCGAGGCGGCGATCGCCGCCGTCTACCTCGAGCACGGCTTCGAGCGCGTCGAGGCGGCGATCGTGGACGCCTTCGCCGACCGCATCGAGTTCGCGCGCACCGGGCACGTCGACAACAAGACGGAGCTGCAGGAGGCGCTCGCCCGCAGCGGCACGCAGGTGCAGTACGCCGTGCTCGACGTCGAGGGGCCGCCGCACGACCGGCGCTTCGTCTGCGCGGCCGTCATCGACGGCGAGCAGCTCGGCGTCGGCCGCGGGACGACGAAGAAGGCCGCGGAGCAGGAGGCCGCGCAGCAGGCGCTCGAGGCGCTCGGGTTCGGGGACGGCGCCGTCGAGGCGTGAGCGCGTCTACGCGCGCGGCTCGCGCGGGGAGGCGGCGGGCCGTCCGTCGCGATCGGCAGACTGCTCCCGTGCATCTGCGCGCGATCAAGCTCCGCGGCTTCAAGTCGTTCGTCGACCCGATCGAGTTGAGGCTCGAGCCGGGCGTTGCCGTCGTCGTCGGCCCGAACGGCTCCGGCAAGTCGAACGTCGCCGACGCGATCGTGTGGGCGGCGGGCTCGCTCACCCCGTCGGAGCTGCGCGCGGAGAAGCCCGACGACGTCCTCTTCGGCGGCTCGGCCACGCGGCCCGCGGCCGACCACTGCGAAGTCGAGCTCGTCTTCGACAACGAGGACGGCGACTTCGGCGCCGACCTCGACTACAGCGAGGTGGCGATCACGCGGCGGCTCGTGCGCGGCGGAGAGGGCCAGTACCTCGTCAACCGGGCGCCCGTGCGCCGCACCGACCTCGTCGAGCTGCTCGCGGACGTCGGCCTCGGCGGCTCCATGCACTCGATCGTCTCGCAGGGCAAGGTCGACGCGGTGCTGGCCTCGAAGCCCGAGGACAGGCGCCACCTCGTCGAGGAGGCGGCCGGTCTCGGCAGGTTCAAACGGCGCAAGCACCGCGCGGAGCTCAAGCTCGCGCGCGTCGCGACGCAGGTCGAGCGCGCGCGCGACGTCGAGGAGGAGGTGCGCAAGCGGCTGCGACCGCTGGCGCTGCAGGCGACCGCCGCCGAGCGCGCCGAGAAGCTCGCCGTCGAGATCGCCGCCCTGCGCGCCCGCATCGCGCAGCTCGACCTCGAGGCCGTCGCCACCCGCCGCGCCGCTGCCGAGGAGCGGCGTGACGCTGCCGCGATCGCGCGGCGCAGCGCCCAGGAGCGGCTGACGGCGCTGCTGCGGGAGCGCCAGGAGGCGGAGGACGAGCTCTCCGATGCCGCGGGCCGGCGTGAGGCTGCCCTCGGAGCGCTCTACCGCATGCAGGGCGCAGCCGAGCGGCTCGGGCTGCGGCGCGAGTCGGCAGCCGGGCTCGAGGTGCGCCTGCGCGAGGAGCTCGCCGAGGCCGAGCGCGCCGCAGCGGACCGCAGCGGCAGCGCGGTGCGCGAGCTCGAGGAGGCGGCGCGCTCGGCGGCCGCGCGCGCTCGTGACGCCGCGCAGGCGAGCGGGCAGGCATCCGAGCGCGCCCGCGTCGCGCACGCGCGGATCGCCGCGTTCGAGCGGCGCGTCGCGACCGCGGCCGAGCAGCGGCTTGCCGGGCTCCGCTCCGAGCGGCAGGTCGTCGAGGCCGCGCTCGGCGACGTCGCCGGCGGCCACGACGGAGCCAACCGCACGCTCGTGGCGCTCGGCGGGGCGCGTGAGCGGCTCGCGCTTCGCGCCGAGTCGTCGGCCGCCCTCGCCGCCGCCCTCGCCGCCGAGCTCGCCGAGGCGCACGCGCTCGCGCGCAGCGGCGCGCCGGCGCCCGCCGAGCTCGAGCAGCGGGCGAACGAGGCCGCGGCCGCCGCCCGCGCCGCGGCGACCGAGCGCGACGACCTGGCCGAGCGCGCGCGCTCCGCGAAGGAGCGCCTCGCGGCCCTCGACCGCGCGATCGCCGAGCGGGAAGGCATCCCTCCGGCTGCCCGCGCCCTCGCCGCGGCGGGCGAGCAGCTCGCCCTCTCCGCGTTCGAGGCGGAGCCCGGCGTCGAGCGCGCGGTCGCGGCCGCGCTCGCCTGGCGCGCCTCGGCGGTGCTCGCGCGTGACGCGCGCGCGGGCCTCGCCCTGCTCGAGCGGGCTCGCAGCGAGGGGCTCGGCAGCCTCGGCGTCGTGATCGGTGGACGCACGTCCGGCCGCGTCGACCCGCCCGTCGCCGGCGCGCGGCCCCTGCGCGAGCTCGTCGCCGCAGACGAGCGCGCCCTGCGCCTGCTGGACGGCACCTGGCTCGTCGAGCGGGAGCGGCTCCTCGACGCCACGCACGGGATCGTGATCACGAGCGAGGGACACGGCTACGACGCCGACCGCGGCGAGCTGTGGTTCGCGGGCGAGACGGCGGAGGCGCTGCTGCTCGAGATGGACGCCCGCCGGCGCTTCCTGGCGGACGAGGCCGACGAGCTCACGGCACGCGCCGGCGCCGCGGCCCAGGTCGCGGCCGGCGCGGCGGCGCACGCGGCGGAGACCGAGGCCGCCTACGCGGCCGTCGCGCACCTGCGCGGTCGAGCGCTCGACCCCGAGCTGCTCGGGCGGCTGGAGACGATCGCCTCGACGCTCCACGGCGGCGTCACCCGGGCCGCCGCCGCCGCGAAGCGGCTCGAGGAGCCGCTCGCCGCGCGCGTCACGACGGGTGCCGAGCGCGCCGGCGCGCTCGGCGCGGAGCTCCGGCGGCTGTCCGGCCTCGAGTCCGAGGCGGCCCGCGAGGCGGCCGACGCGGTTGCGCGGGCGCAGGCCGCCGAGGTCGTCGTCGCCCGCCTGGGCAGCACGAGCGACGGCGTCGCCGTCGGCGAGGAGGCGACGAGGGAAGACCTCGCCGCGGACGCGGCCACGCTGCTCGCGGCGGCGGACGCCGCCGCCGCCGCGGCCCGTACCGCCGCCGAGCGCGCGCGCGCCGCCGACGCGGCGCTCGTCGAGCGGGCTCCGCGCCGCTCCGCCGTCGACCCGGATCTGCTCGCACGCCTGTGCGGCGCCGCGGCCGAGCTGGGCGCCGGGCTCGAGGCCGCGGTGGCCCAGGCCCGGCGCTTCGAGGCGCCGCTGCGCGCGCGCGTCGACGCTGGCGCGGAGCGCTCGGCCCGCCTCGGCGAGGATCTGCGCCGGCTCGGCGCCGCCGAGGTCGAGCTGCGCCGGCACGCCGAGGATGCGTCCGAGCGGGCGGCGCAGGTGCAGGTCGAGCTGGCCCGTCTCGAGGCCGAGTCCGACGAGGCGCGGCGGCGACTCGAGGAGGCGGGCCCCGTCGAGCCCGCCGAGGGCGACGACCGCGACGAGCTCGCCGCGCGCGCCGACCGGCTGGACGCGCGGCGCGAGGCGCTCGGCCGCGTGAACCCGCTCGCCCGGGAGGAGTACGACGCGGAGAAGGAGCGGCTCGAGGAGCTCGCCGCCCAGCGGCGGGATCTCGAGAGCGCGCTCGCCGAGATCGCCAAGCTCCGCGACGAGCTCGCCCGGACGGTGCAGCAGCGCTTCGACGACACCTTCGACGCCGTCGCCCGCAACTTCGAGGAGGTGGCGGCGACGCTGTTCCCCGGCGGCGAGGGGCGGCTGCGGCTGGTCGAGCCCGAGGAGGAGGGAGGAGAGCGCGGCGTCGAGGTCGAGCTGCGGCCGGCCGGCAAGAAGATCACGCGGTTGACGATGCTCTCGGGCGGCGAGAAGGCGCTCGGCGCGATCTCCTTCCTCTTCGCGCTCTTCCTCGCCAAGCCGTGCCCGTTCTACCTCCTCGACGAGGTCGAGGCCGCGCTCGACGACGCGAACATCGCACGCTTCGTCGAGCTGCTGCGCCGCTACGCCGACCGGGCCCAGTTCATCGTCATCACCCACCAGAAGCGCACGATGGAGGCCGCCGACGTGCTCTACGGCGTCACCATGGGCGGCGACGGCATCTCCCAGATCGTCTCGCGGAGACTGCCGCAGCACGACCGGGCCGCCGCGACCGCCTAGGCCGAGGGTTCCCGGCAGCTCGAGCACCTCGCCGAGGATGTAGGCGATGCGGTGCTCGCGATCGAGGCAGAGCAGCATCCCCTGCGTGCAACCGGCCTCGACCTCCTCCGCGAGCAGGCCCTCGTCGACGCCACCGCCGTCGTAGCTCGTGTCGAAGCCCTCTGCGAGATCCTGGGCGAACTCGTCGAACTGCATGGTGGCCCGCTCCATGCGGCGCTTCTTCGTCGTCAGCAGGTGACTGGTCGCGACGCGGTGCGCCCACGTGCGGAACGACGCGTCGCCCCGGAACGACGAAAGGCGGGTGACGAGCTTGACGAGGATCTCCTGGCGCGCCTCCTTCGCGAACCCGACCGTACACAGCGGGAGCTTCTCGGGATCCACCACGAGGGCAGAGACGTCGTCGCGCGCCGCCGAGATCGTGATCGTCAGGGTATGGGTGTTCATTGCCGTTCCTCCAGTCCGTTGGAGGAGCTTCTTGCGTGTCTGGACACACGGGAGCCCTGGATTGTGACCGCGGCTCTCGCCCGGGCGCGACGCGTCGCTTACACAAACACACTCATGGTGGTGTAAGCTCAGAGAATGAAGCGTCTCCAGATCATGATCGACGAGGACCTCGACGAGGCGCTCGAGCGCGAGGCGCGGATCGGCGGCACCTCCAAGGCAGCGTTGATTCGCGCGTACGTGCGCGATCGCCTGGAACCGTTGCCGCCGATCGACGAGGATCCGCTCTGGGAGCTGGTCGGAGCCTTCGAGGGCGGTCCCGGTGACTCGACGTCGACGGACGAGGTCGTGTACGGGTCGCGCGCGTGATCTTCATCGACACGTCGTTCTTCATCGCCGTCGGCAACGCTCGCGATGGCCATCACGCCGAGGCGACACTGCTCCTCGAGCGACATGGACGCTCGGGCCTCGTCACGTCCAATCTGATCCGGGGCGAGTCGTGGACGTTCATCAACCGGCGCTACGGGCATCGTGCCGCGGTCGGGTTCCTGGACCGCCTCGACGGCTCGAAGCAGCTCGAGATCCTTCCGGTCGGTCAGGACGTCGAGAAGCGGGCACTCCGGTGGCTCAGACGTCATGGAGAGCGGGAGTACTCGTTTGTCGACGCGACGAGCTTCGCCCTCATGCGCTCGCTGACGATCCGAGAGGCGCTGACCTTCGACGGCGACTTCGCCGCAGCCGGCTTCGTCACTTTGCGCGCCTGATCCGAAGGTAGCGTCCCACCCATGTCGAGAACCTGGGCTGAGCTGTTCGGCGACGAGCCGACCGCTGCCGACGCGCCGGAGCGGGGCGGTTTCTTCGGCCGGCTCCGTGACTCGCTTGCGAAGAGCCGGCGGGCGCTGACGGCCGAGATCGGCGCCGGGACGTTCTCCGTGGGCGACGAGGAGGCCTGGGAGCGCCTCGAGGAGGCGCTCATCCACGGCGACGTCGGCGTCCGCGCCACTGCCGAGCTCGTGCGGCGCCTCGAGGCCCGCGGCGAGATCGGCGATCTCGGCGAGGCGCTGGCGGAGGAGATCGAGGCCCTGTTCGGGCCCGCTGTCACGCTCGACCTGTCGGCGTCGCCCACCGTGATCCTCGTCGTCGGCGTCAACGGCACCGGCAAGACGACGACGGTCGGCAAGCTCGCGCAGAAGCTGCGGGAGCACGGTCGCACCGTTCTCGTCGGCGCCGGAGACACGTTCCGAGCGGCGGCAGAGGAGCAGCTCGAGATCTGGGCCGAGCGGGCAGGGGCAGACTTCGTCGGCGCCCCGGCCGGGGGCGATCCGGCTGCTGTCGCCTTCGACGCCGTCGAGGCGGGCCGCGCGCGCGGGCGCGACGTCGTGATCGTCGACACGGCCGGGCGGCTCCACACCCAGTCCAACCTGATGGAGGAGCTTGCGAAGGTGAGGCGGGTGATCGAGGGTCGGATCGCGGGCGCGCCGCACGAGACGCTTCTCGTCGTCGACGCGACGACGGGCCAGAACGGCCTCCAACAGGCACGTCTCTTCGGCGAGTCGGCCGGCGTGACCGGCGTCGCGCTGACGAAGCTCGACGGTTCGGCGAAGGGTGGCGTCGCGGTCGCGATCGCGTACGAGCTCGGCCTGCCCGTGAAGCTCGTGGGAGTGGGGGAAGGGATCGACGATCTGCGTCCGTTCGATCCGCGCGAGTTCGCGCGGGCGCTCGTGTCAGGCTAGGGCCACCCCGCCGGTGAGGCGGCGGGGTGGCCCGTACACTTCACGGCCGTGTTCGACACGCTCTCCGACCGGCTCCAGTTGACGCTCGGCGACCTCGGCCGTGCCAAACGGCTGGACGAGGACGCCGTCAACAAGGCGATGCGCGAGATCCGGCTCGCGCTGCTCGAAGCCGACGTCAACTTCCAGGTCGTCAAGGATTTCGTCGCGGGCGTCAAAGCCGCGGCTCTCGGGGAAGACATCCTCAAGGGGCTCGACGCTGGACAGCAGGTCGTCAAGCTCGTCCACGATCGCCTGGCCGAGCTGATGGGCTCCGGGGACTCCAAGCTTGCTTTCGGACGCCCGCCGACCGTGATCCTGATGACCGGCCTGCAGGGATCCGGCAAGACGACCACCTCCGCGAAGCTCGCCCTGCACCTGCGCCGCCAGGGCAAGCGGCCCGGGCTCGTCGCGGCCGACTTGCAGCGTCCCGCCGCGATCGACCAGCTCGAGCAGCTCGGCAGGCAGATCGCGATCCCCGTCTACCGCACGGACACGAGCGATCCCGTCCGCGCCGCCGCCGAGGGCCTCGAACGGGCGAAGGGCGACGGCCTCGACGTCGTGATCGTCGACACGGCCGGCCGGCTCCACGTCGACGAGGCGCTGATGGACGAGCTCGCCCGCGTCCGTGACGCCGTCAAGCCGCTCAACGTGCTTCTCGTGCTCGACGCGATGACCGGCCAGGAGGCGGTGAACGTCGCCGAGGCGTTCCAGCGGCGGATCGCCTTCGACGGTGTCGTGCTGACGAAGCTCGACGGCGACGCGCGCGGCGGCGCCGCGCTGTCGGTGAAGGCGATCACCGGCAAGCCGATCAAGTTCGCCTCGGTGGGCGAGAAGCTCGACCAGCTCGAGGTGTTCCACCCCGACAGGATGGCCTCGCGCATCCTCGGCATGGGCGACGTGCTCACCCTGATCGAGAAGGCCGAAGCGGCCGTCGCCGAGGACGAGCAGGCCGAGATGGAGCGGCGCATGCGCTCCGGCGAGTTCACGTTCGACGACTTCCTGAAGAGCTATCGCATGGTGCGGCGGATGGGGCCTCTGAAAGGCGTGCTGAAGATGCTGCCGGGCGTCGGCAAGCAGCTCGACGGCATCGACGTCGACGAGGGCCAGATGGCGCGCGTGGAGGCGATCGTGCTCTCGATGACGCCGCAGGAGCGGCGCCTGCCGCACCTGATCAACGGGCCGCGGCGCCGCCGCATCGCCGCCGGCAGCGGCACGTCGATCGACGAGGTGAACAAGCTGCTCGCCGCCCGCAAGCAGATGCAGAAGATGATGAAGCAGCTCGGCAAGGGAAAGCTGCCGGCGCTGCCGCCCGAGCTCAGCGGCGGCAGACCGCGCCGATGATCGGCACAATCCCCTCACATACGGAATCGCACGAAGGAGACAGATGGCTGTTCGCATGAGGCTGACGCGTGTCGGCTCGAAGAAGAATCCGATCTACCGCGTCGTCGTGGCGGACGCGCGCGCGCCGCGCGACGGCCGCTTCATCGAGATCGTCGGGCGCTACAACCCGCAGACCGATCCGTCCACGATCGAGCTCGACGAGGCCAAGGTCAAGGACTGGCTCTCCAAGGGCGCCCAGCCGAGCGGCCCCGTCGCGAAGCTGATCAAGGCCGCGGGCATCGGCTAGCCCCGTGGCCGACCTGCTCGCCTGGATCGCGCGCCAGCTCGTCGACGACCCCGCCAGCGTGGTCGTCGAGACGGTCGACCATGGCGACACGGTCGTGCTGCGGCTGCACGTCGCACCCGACGACGTCGGCAAGGTGATCGGCCGCCAGGGTCGCCTGGCGCGGGCCCTGCGCACGCTCGTGCGCGCTGCCGGCGCCCGTGGCGAGCGGCGGATCGTGCTCGAGATCGTGGGGTAGGAGCCGCGGATGGGTGCGGGCGAGCCGGGTGCGGCGGCGGAGCTCGTGCCCGTCGGACGCGTCGGGCGGCCACACGGGCTCGACGGTGCCTTCGTCGTCGAGCAGGGCAGCGACGACGAGAGCCGCTACGCCGTCGGGGCGACGCTGCACGTCGACGGCGTCCCCGCGCGCGTCGTGCTCTTCCGCCGCGTGGGCCGCGGCCGCTGCGCGATCCGCCTCGACCGCGCCGTCGAGCGCGGCGCGCAGCTCGCGGTCCGGCGCGACGAGCTTCCTCCGGCCGGCCCGGACGAGTACTACGCCTTCCAGCTCGTCGGGCTCTCCGTCGAGGAGGAGGGCGGCCGCCGGCTCGGAACGGTACGGGACGTGGTCCCCGGCGCCGCCAACGACAACCTCGAGCTCGACGACGGCGCGCTCGTACCGATGATCGAGGACGCGATCGCAGGCATCGACCTCGACGCGGGCCGCATCCTTCTCAACCCCGGCTTCATGGAGTGACGGCTACCCTGCCGCGAGTGCGCCTCGACGTCTTCACGCAGATCCCGCATGCGTTCGGCTGGCTGACCGAGCAGAAGCCGCTTGCCACCGTGCTCGGCGGGGAGCTCGAGCTGCGGCTGTTCAACTACCGGGGCACGACGCCGCTGCGCGCCGGCCAGGTCGACGACTCTCCCTACGGCGGCGGCAGCGGCATGGTGCTGCGCGTCGACGTCGTCGCCGCCGCGCTCGAGGCGGCCTACGGCGACGAGCGCCCGGCACGCGTCATCGCCCTCACGCCGCAGGGCCGCCAGCTCGACCAGGCACTCGTCGAGGAGCTCGCCGCCGAGCCGGCGATCGCCGTCCTCTCGTCCCGCTTCGAGGGCTTCGACGCCCGCATCGTCGACCACCTGTGCAGCGACGCCGTCTCGATCGGCCCCTACGTGCTCTCCGGCGGCGAGCTGCCCGCGATGGTGCTCGTCGACGCCGTCGCCCGGCGGCTTCCCGGAGCGCTCGCCGAAGGCTCAGGGGAGAGCGAGAGCTTCAGCGCCGACCTCGACGGAGGCATCGAGTACCCGCACTACACGCGGCCGCCCGTGTTCCGGGGCTGGGAGGTGCCGGACGTGCTGCTGTCCGGCAATCACGCCGCCGTCGACGCATGGCGCCGCGAGCAGAGCCGCTTCCGGAGCGCGGTGTGAGCGACGGGGGCGATCGTCCCGAGGGCGGGCTGCGGCCCCCGCCCCAGCCGCCCGCGCCCGCGGGATGGGAGGACGCGCCCGTGGTCGACGACGGCGAGCGCCTCGACGGCGCCTACGGCCGGCCGCAGGCGGATGCCGCACCGCCGCCTCCTCCCGCGCCGCCCCCTCCCGCGCCGCCGCAAGCGCGGCGCTCGCGCAACCCCGTCGACCGGCTCACGGAAGGGCTGCCCCACGGCCTGCGCGTCACGATCGACTGGATCGTGACGATCGCCGGCGCGATCGCGATCGTGCTGCTCGTAAAGGCGTACGTCGTCAACCCGTACCGCATCCCGTCCTCGTCGATGGAGCCGACGCTCCACTGCGCCCAGCCGGCCGGCGGCTGCGAGGCCCGCTTCTCCGACCGCGTGCTCGCCAACCGCTTCATCTACCACCTGCGCTCGCCGCGCCGTGGAGAGATCATCGTGTTCAAGACCCCGCCGGCAGCCAGGGTGAAATGCGGCGCGGGGGGCACCTTCGTGAAGCGCCTGATCGGCCTCCCCGGCGAGACGATCGAGGTGCGGCTGCGGCAGGGCGAGGGCTACGTCTACATCGACGGCAAGCTCCTCAGGGAGCCGTATATCGCGAGCGCCCGCCGCGACGGCTCGCAGGGGCCGTTCGGCCCCTTCCGGATCCCCAGGGGCGCCTATTTCATGATGGGCGACAACCGCGGGCAGTCGTGCGACTCGCGCCAGTGGGGCACCGTGCCGAGGGAGAACCTGATCGGCAAGGTGTTCGCGACATACTGGCCTCCCAACCGCATCTCCCTGCACTGACGCCCGGCGGGCACAGGCCGCGGCCCCTCCGGCCGGGCACGCTCGGCCGCGCGGCCGAGCGCGACGGGGACGGTGAGCGCCGGTGCGGACGTTCGACGGCTTTCGCTACACTCCGTCCCCGGCCGGGTGGCCGACCTTCCTATGTCCACGATCATCGAGAGCATCGAGCAGCAGCAGCTGCGTGAGGTTCCCCGGTTCAAGGCCGGCGACACCGTCCGCGTCCACTTCAAGGTGATCGAGGGCAACCGCCAACGCGTGCAGGTGTTCGAGGGCTCCGTGATCAAGCGGCAGGGCTCGGGTGTGCGCGAGACGTTCACGGTGCGCAAGCAGTCGTTCGGCGTCGGCGTCGAGCGCACCTTCCCGCTTCACTCGCCGAAGATCGAGAAGCTCGAGGTCGCCATGGTCGGCGACGTCAACCGCGCGAAGCTCTACTACCTCCGCGGCCGCGTCGGCAAGAAGGCGCGCATCCGCGAGCTGCGCCAGCCGTAGCCTCGCCCGCGCGGCATTCCGACTACCGTTGACCGTGTGCGGAGGCTCACCGCGTTCGTCGTGCTCGCCGGGCTCGCCGCCGTCCTGACGGGCTGCTCGACCGAGGACCGGCGTCAGGCGGACGCGCGCGTCGCCGTCCAGGAGGCCGTCGCGCCCCTTGCCGGCTACACGGGCGAGGTGCACTGCACCGGCAGCCCGAAGCCGTGGTTCGTTCCGCAGCAGACGTCGCTCTTCATCTGCGTCGCGCGCCGTGACGACCGCAGGTGCGACTGGTTCCGGGCGACGCTCGGCAACGCGGGCTGGGCGGTCGGGATGCAGCGGCGCGACGGTGGCTGCGTCGTGCCCGCCTAGCCAGCATCGAGCCGTGCCCGCGGGCACGGCTCGATGCGGCCCTCGGCGCAGGGTGTCGGGCGCAGAGCTGGCACGAAGGCGGCACGATGCCGCTCCGAAGCGGGCGCTATCCTCGGCCGGTGCCCTCTGCCAGCGGCCAGCGTCTGCTCCGCTTCGACCGACGCCTCGGGGTGCGATTCGTGGCGGGCGCGGACGAGGCCGGGCGTGGATCGCTCGCCGGCCCGCTCGTCGTCGCGGGCGTCCTGTTCGACTACGCCGCGCTGCGCGGACGCCGTGTCCGGCGGCTCGCGACGCTCAACGACTCGAAGCAGGTGGCGCCCGACGAGCGCGAGGAGCTGTTCCGCGCCGTGATGGGCTGCGCGAGCCGGGTCTCCGTGCGGGTCATCCCGGCCGGCGCGATCGACCGCGACGGCCTCCACCACTCGAATCTGTGGGGGTTGCGCACCGTGCTCGCCGACCTCTCGCAGGCCGAGGCGCGCCTCGTGGACGGGTTCCGGCTCGGCCCGCTGGCGCCGCCGCACCGGGCGCTCGTCGACGGCGACACCAGGAGCGCCGCGATCGCGGCAGCCTCGATCGTCGCCAAGGTGACGAGGGACCGCGTCATGCGTCGCCTCGACTCGCTCCACCCGCGCTACGGCTTCTCGTCCCACGCCGGCTACATCACGCCCGCGCACGCCGCCGCGGTGCGCGCCCACGGGCCCTGCGGGCAGCACCGTCTCTCGTACGCGGCGAAGTGCTACGAGGAGGAGCCGGCGGCGGCATGAACGCGGGGGAGCGCCGCGCGCTCTGGCACTACCGCCTGCGCGGCTACCGCGTGCTCGGCGTGAACGTCCGCGCAGGGCGCAACGAGCTCGACCTGATCGTCCGGCGCGGCAGGGAGATCGCGTTCGTCGAGGTCAAGCAGCGGCGCGGCTCCGGCTTCGGCGGCGCCGTCGCCGCCGTGAGCGCCGAGAAGCAGCGGCGCGTCCGCGACGCAGCGCAGGCGTGGCTCGTGCGCAACCCCCAGCCTGCGGACGTGCGGGTGCGCTTCGACGTCGTGGCGCTCGACGGTCGTCGCCTGAGGCGCATCGCCTGCTCGCTGGCGGCTGGAGGGCGCAGGCGGTCTCCGCCTCTCGGCCCGCCCTGAGCGACACGGCGCCTTCGCCCGGCGATGGCGGGCCCGTCCGCGCGGCCGCTCGACAGGGATGTCCGCCGCGGCGGCGAACATGCACGTGATGGCCGCGACGCAGGAGGCGCTGTATCCCGCTCTCGACCTGGAGCTCTCGTGGTCCGAGCGCGAGCTGCCCGAGCGCGAGCGCACCAAGCACGTCCACCGGCTCCACCCGTACCTCGGCAAGTTCGTCCCGCAGCTCGTCGAGGCGCTGCTCGAGCGTCACGTGCCGCGCGGCGGCCGCGTGCTCGACCCGTTCGCGGGCTCGGGCACCACGCTCGTGCAGGCGCTCGAGTCGGGCTACGACGCGGCCGGCGTCGACATCGCCGGCTTCAACGCGCTCCTCGTCCGCGTCAAGACGCGCCCGTACAACCTCGACGCCCTGCGCCGCGACCTGCGCTGGGCGCACGCGCAGGCAGAGGCGTTCGCGCCGCGTGGCCGCTACCCGCGCGAGGCGTCGGACTACGTGCGCTCCTGGTATGCGCCCGCCGCCGCCGAGGAGCTGGCGCACTTCCGCTCGCTCGTCGAGCAGGTCGGCTCCTCCGACGTGCTCCGCGTCGTGCTCGCCCGCGCCGCCCGCTCGGCACGCCGCACGACGCACTTCGACCTCGACTTCCCGAAGCGGCCCCAGACGGAGCCGTACTGGTGCCACAAGCACCGGCGTAGCTGCCGGCCGGCCGAGTCCGCGCGCCGCTTCCTGCTGCGCTACACGCTGGACACGCTCGATCGCATCGAGGCGTTCGCGGCCGTGCGCGCCCCGGGCCGTGTCGCCCGCGTGCTCCACGGCGACGCCCGCTCGATCGATCTGGAGGGGCCCTACGACGGCGTCGTCACCTCGCCGCCGTATCCGGGGTTGATCGACTACCACGAGCAGCATCGCTACGCGTACGAGCTGCTCGGGCTCGACGAGCGTCGCGAGCGCGAGCTCGGGCGCCCCGCACGCGGCACGGGCAGGGCGGCGATCGAGGAGTACGTCGAAGGCGTCGCCGCCGTGCTCGCGAACGCGCGCCGCTCGCTCGCGCTCGGCGGCCGCGTCTGCATCGTCGTCAACGACCGGCGCGATCTCTACCCGGAGGTGCTGCGGCGGGCCGGCCTGCGGCTCGTCGACCGGCACGAGCGGCACGTGAACCGGCGCACCGGCCGGCGCGCGGGCGAGTACTTCGAGTCCATCCTCGTCGCCGTCGCGAACTAGCTTCACTTTCGACACAGACACGTCACGGCTTCGCACGTAGCGTCGAAGCGTGCTCGCGCGCGCCGTCACCTACGCCGTCGTCGGCCTCGAGCCGCGCAGGGTTGAGGTCGAGGCGCACCTCGCCACGGCCGACCTGCCGGCCTTCGCGATCGTCGGGCTCGCCGACCGCGCCTGCCAGGAGGCGAAGCACCGCGTGCACAGCGGCGTCGTCAACTCGCTGCTCACGTGGCCGTGGAAGAACCGCATCACCGTGAACCTGGCGCCGGCGGCGCTGCGCAAGGAGGGCTCGGGCTTCGATCTGCCGATCGCGCTCGCCGTCCTCGCCGGCTCGCAGCAGCTGCCGCCCGAGCGGCTGCTCGACCACGCGTGCGTCGGCGAGCTCTCGCTGGACGGTCGCGTGCGCCCCGTGGCCGGCACGATCGCCGTGGCCGAGGGGGCGCGGCGTGCCGGGATCCGCCGCCTCCTGTGCGCCGCCGAATCCGCCTCCGAGGCCGCTCTCGCCGGGATCGACGCGGTACCGGTGCGTCATCTCGCGCAGGCCGTCGCCTACCTGCGCGGCGAGGACGACATCGCCGCTGCTGCGCCGCCGTCCGCCGACGAGCTCGAGGAGCCGGACGTCCCCGATCTCGCCGATGTGCGCGGGCAGCAGCGCGGACGCCGGGCGCTCGAGCTCGCCGCGGCGGGCGAGCACAATCTCCTGCTCTCGGGCCCGCCGGGCACCGGCAAGACGATGCTCGCGCGGCGGCTTCCCGGCATCCTGCCGCCGCTGACACGCGACGAGGCGCTCGAGGTGACCCGGATCCACTCGGTCGCGGGCACGCTGCCGGCGGGGCGGCCGATCGTGCTCGCGCCGCCGTTCCGGGCACCGCACCACGGAGCCTCCGCCGCGGCGATCGTCGGCGGCGGCGCCAGCCCGCGTCCGGGCGAGGCGAGCCTCGCGCACCGGGGCGTGCTCCTGCTCGACGAGCTGCCGGAGTTCCCGCGGCCGGTGCTGGAATCGCTGCGCCAGCCGCTCGAGGACGGCGTCGTCTCGGTCGCCCGCGTGGGAGGGCACGCCCTCTTCCCGGCGCGCTTCCGGCTCGTCGCGACGATGAACCTGTGCCCGTGCGGCGGTCGTGGCGACCCGGCGGCCGACTGCGGTTGCAGCGCCCAGCGCGTCGCCGCGTACCGCGAGAAGGTGTCGCGCGCGCTGCTCGACCGCTTCGACCTCGTGGTCGCGATGCCGCGGCCGCGCGCGCAGGAGCTCGCGGCCCGGCCGGGCGAGCCCTCGGCGGCGGTGCGCAGCCGCGTGGTGGCGGCGCGGAGTCGCCTGCGCGAGCGCGATCCGCTGCGCCGCACGCCGGCCGCGTCGGAGCTGCTCGACCGCGCCGTGGAACGGGTGCCGCTGTCGGGGCGCGGCCGCGCGCGCGTGGCGCGGGTCGCGCGCACGATCGCCTCGCTCTGCGCCGCCGACGCCGTTCTCCCCGAGCACGTCGCCGAGGCGCTCTCGTACCGCTCGCCCGCGGATGTGACGGGCGCGTGACCTTCAGGCGCCTGTGCCGGGGTCGCGGCGGATATCC
This sequence comes from Gaiella occulta, assembly GCF_003351045.1. Lineage (GTDB taxonomy): Bacteria > Actinomycetota > Thermoleophilia > Gaiellales > Gaiellaceae > Gaiella > Gaiella occulta. The sequence goes on along the minus strand of NZ_QQZY01000006.1, from coordinate 42,812 downwards.
GGCGCTGCTCGCCGCGATCCACGACCCGCCGGAGACGCTATGGGTGCGCGGCGAGGCGGAGGCCGTCGTCCTCTCCGCCCCGTCCGTGGCCGTCGTCGGCGCCCGCGCCTGCTCGTCCTACGGACGCACGGTCGCGCGCATGCTCGGCCGCGAGCTGGCGGCGGCGGGCCTCGTCGTCGTCAGCGGCCTCGCCCGCGGGATCGACGCGGAAGCGCATCGGGGCGCACTCGATGCCGACGGCGTGACCGTCGCCGTCCTCGGCTGCGGGATCGACCGCGACTATCCGGCGGCTCACCGGGAGCTCGCCACCAGGATCTGCGGGCGCGGCCTCGTCGTCTCCGAATACGCGCCCTCGGTCGAACCGGCCCCGTGGCGCTTCCCGGCCCGCAACCGGATCATCGCCGGCCTCTGCTCCGCGACGGTCGTGGTCGAGGCGCGCGGGCGCTCCGGAGCGCTGATCACCGCCGACTTCGCCCTCGAGGACGGCCGCGAGGTGATGGCGGTGCCGGGGGAGATCACCTCCGCGCTCTCTGCCGGGACGAACGCGCTGCTGCGGCTGGGGGCCACTCCCGTGACGTGCGCGGCGGACGTGCTCGAGGCGTTCGGGCTCCCGCCGCAGGCCTCCACTGCACCGGAGCCCAGCGGCGACGCAGCGGCGATCCTCGCCAGGCTGCGGGAGGCCGCCGCCAGCATCGACGAGCTCGCGCGCGCGACCGGCCTCGACCCCGGGGACGTCGCGGCAGCGCTGATCGAGCTCGAGCTCGCAGGGCGGGTGGTCGAGTCGGAGGGCGTCTACCGCAGTACGATCGCCCTGTGATCCCGTACTGGCTCTCCGAGGCGCACGAGCCTCCTCCGGCGGTCGCCCTGGACGGGCCGCCGGACGTCGTCGTCGTCGGCGCCGGCGTCACGGGCTGCGCGGCCGCGCTGCGGCTGGCCCACGCCGGCATGCGCGTGCGCCTGTGCGACGCGCGCGAGGTGGCGGGCGGCGCGAGCGGCCGCAACGGCGGCTTCGCGCTTCGCGGCGCGCCCGCGCCGTTCGACGTCACCGCGGCCTCGGTCGGCGAGGAGAGCGCACGGGCGATCTGGGCCTGGAGCGAGCGCGCGATCGACCGCATCGAGGAGCTCGCGGGCGATGCGTTCCGGCGTGTCGGCTCGTTGCGCCTCGCGGTCGACGAGGAGGAGCGCGACGAGCTGCGCTCCGAGTACGACGCGCTCGTCGGCGCGGGCTTCGCCGCCGAATGGCTGGACGACCTCGCGCCGCCGCTCGCGGGCCGGTTCACGGCCGCGATCCGCCACGTCCCCGACGGCGTCCTCCAACCGGCCCGCTGGGTGCGCCGGCTCGCCCGGCTCGCAGCGGAAGCGGGCGTGGAGATCCGCGAGCACGCGCGTGTCACGTCGCTCGACGAGCTCGAGGGGGCGACGGTCGTCGTCTGCAGCGACGGCTACCCGAGTGGGCTGCTCGGCCCGATCGAGGGCCTGATCATCCCGACGCGGGGTCAGGTGATCGCGACCGAGCCGATCCCCGAGCGGCTCTTCCAGGTTCCCCACTACGGCCGCCACGGATTCGACTACTGGCACCAGGCGGAGGACGGTCGCGTCGTTGCCGGCGGCTTCCGTGACGTCTCGCTGTTCTCGGAGTTCACGGCCGACGAGCACACGACCGACGTCGTGCAGGACGCGCTCTCGTCGTTCGTGAACGGCCTCGTCGGCCGCGAGCTGCGGGTGGACTACCGCTGGGCCGGCATCTTCGGCCTCGTCATGGACTTCCTCCCGGTGGTCGGCGCCGTCCCGGGGCTCGACCGCGTGTGGGTGGCCGGCGGCTACTCGGGGCACGGCAACGTCCTCGGTCTTGCCTGCGGCGAGCTCGTGGCGCGCGCCGTCGCGGGAGAGGACGACCCGCTGCTGCCGCTGTTCGACCCGGGGCGGCTCCTCGGCGCGGGAGCGTGAGCGCCGCGCCGAGGGCGCCGGGCAGGGCTCGGCTACAGGTTCAGGTGCGGGAGGTCGAGAGCGTCCGCCTTCGCGGCCGCGGTCTTGGCGATCGCGAGATCCTGGATCGCGAGGCCCGTCGAGTCGAACAGCGTGATGGCGCCTGCGCTGCGCCGGCCCACGGCCTCGCCGGCGAGGATGCGGCCGAGCTCGGTGACGCGGTCGCGCGAGACGACGCCGGCCTCGACTGCCGCGGCGAGCTCGCCACCGTGGCTCGCCTGCTCCCAGTCGTCGCAGTAGAGCTCCGCGCGCGCGAGCTCGGCGACGGCGACCTCGGCCTTGCCGGGGCCGTCGGCCCCCATCATCGACACGTGCTGCCCCTCGCGGAGCGATCCCTCCGGGAACAGCACCTGCGTACCCGGGGTGACCGTGACGACGACGTCCGCGGCAAGCGCCGCCTCCCGCGACGGCGCGACGCGCACGCCGAGCCGGTCGGCGACCGCGCTCGACCGCGCGGCGTCGATGTCCCACACGGCGACGTCGCTGCCACGCGCGTGGAACATGCGGGCCGTCTCGGCGCCGTTGGCGCCGCAGCCGACCACGGCGACCGACTCGGCGCCCGGCCGGCACAGCGTCTCGGCCGCGAGCACGCCTGCGGCGGCGGTGCGAAGAGCCGTCACGGCGGCGGCGTCGAGCACCGCCTCGAGCCCTCCCGTCTGCGCGTTCGAGAGCAGCACCAGCCCGCTCACGGTCGGAAGGCCCTTCGCCGGGTTGCCCGGGAACGACGTCACCCACTTGAGCAGCGCGTGGCCGCCGCCGAGCGCCGGCATCGCGCGGAAGTCGCCGGCCGGGTAGTTCGTCACGTACACCTTCGGCGGCATCGTCCACTCGCCGCGCGCATGGGCGACGAAGGCGGCCCTGACCGCGTCGTAGGCCTCGAGGGGGGAGACGGCGCGCGCGACGTCGGCGCCGGAGAAGAACGGAAACCTCACGCGCGCAAGCCTACTCGGCCCGCCGCACCCGAACCGGGCAGGCTGCGGTCTGTGCGGGAGCGCAGGCCGGGGAGAGCAGCCTACAGGGACTTGACGGCGGCGATCAGCTTGACGACGGATTCCTTCGCGTCGCCGAACAGCATCGTCGTCTTCGCGTCGAGGTAGAGCTCGTTGTCGATGCCGGCGAAGCCGGGGTTCATCGAGCGCTTCATCACGACGACGCTCGCGGCCCTGTCGACGTCGAGGATCGGCATCCCGTAGATGGGGGAGGAGGTGTCGGCGCGGGCCGCCGGGTTCGTGACGTCGTTGGCGCCGATCACGAGCGCGACGTCCGTCTGGGGGAACTCCGGATTGATCTCGTCCATCTCCTTGAGCTGGTCGTACGGCACGTTCGCCTCGGCGAGAAGCACGTTCATGTGCCCCGGCATGCGGCCCGCGACGGGGTGGATCGCGTACGCGACCTCGACGCCCTTCTCCTCGAGCAGCTCCGCGAGCTGGCGCACGTCGTGCTGCGCCTGCGCGACCGCGAGCCCGTAGCCCGGGACGACGATCACCTTGCGTGCGTACGACAGCATCACCGCCACGTCGTCGGGCGAGGTGGCGCGCACGGTGCGGCCGTCGTCGACGCGCACGGAGGCGGCGCCCGCCTGCACCTGGCCGAAGGCGCCGAAGAGCACGTTCGTGACCGAGCGGTTCATCGCCTTGCCCATCAGGAGCGTGAGCAGCGTGCCGGAGGCGCCGACGAGGGCGCCGGAGACGATGAGGACGTTGTTGTGCAGCACGAAGCCGGTCGCCGACGCGGCGAGCCCGGTGAACGCGTTCAGCAGGCTGATCACGACCGGCATGTCGGCGCCGCCGATCGGCAGCACGAACATGATCCCGAACACGAACGCGGCCGCCACGAGGCCGTAGATCATCCACTGCTCGGCGCCGCCGGCCGCGATCGTGATCCCGAGCACGACGGCGGCGAGGATGATGAGGCCGTTCACCACCTGCTGGCCGCGGAACACGATCGGCCGGCCGGAGACGAGCTCCTGCAGCTTCGCGAAGGCGACGAGCGACCCGGAGAACGACACCGAGCCGATCAGCGCCGACAGCACCGTCGAGGTCGCGATGACCGTCGAGAGGCCGCCGGCGAAGTCGTGGAACTCGACGAGCGCGATCAGGGCCGCGGCGCCGCCGCCGACGCCGTTGAACAGGGCCACCATCTGCGGCATCGCGGTCATCTTCACGGTGCGGGCGCCGACGGCCCCGACCGCGGCGCCGATCGCCATCGCGATCCCGATGAGCAGGTAGTTGCCGAGCCCCCGGTGCGCGAGCGTGACGACGATGGCGAGCGTCATCCCGGCCGCGCCGATCCAGTTGCCCTTGCGCGCGTGCTTCGGCGACGAGAGGAAGCGCAGCGCGAGGATGAAGGTCACGATCGTGACCAGGTAGAGGGCGTCACTCGTCGTGCGGCCCACGCCTCGGCTCCCTCCGTCTGAACATCTGCAGCATCCGGTCGGTGACCACGAAGCCTCCGACCACGTTCGCGGCCGCCAGCACGACCGCGACGAAGCCGACGATCTTCGTGAAGCCGTCGTCCGCGGTGCCGGCGACGAGGATCGCGCCCACGATGACGATGCCGTGGATGGCGTTGGTGCCGGACATCAGCGGCGTGTGCAGCATCGTCGGCACCTTCGAGATCACCTCGATGCCGAGGAAGATCGCCAGCACGAGGATCGTCAACTCGATGATGAAGGAGCTCTCTACGACGTCACCTCCGCGGGCGGCCGCGCCACGCAGGCGCCGGCGGTGATCTCGTCGTCGAAGTCGAGGTCGAGCTCGCCGCCGGGGGCGAGGTGCTGCAGCAGCGCCGTCACGTTGCGCGCGTACAGCCGGCTCGCGTCGGACGCCATCAGCGACGGCACGTTCGTGAAGCCCACGATGGTGACGCCGTCGCGCACGATCTCCTCGCCGGGGTGCGTGAGCTCGCAGTTGCCGCCCGCCTCGGCGGCGAGGTCGACGATGCAGCTGCCGGAGCGCATCTCCGCCACGGCGGAGGCCGGGATGAGCCGCGGCGCCGGCCGTCCGGGCACGAGCGCCGTCGTGATCACGACGTCGAACTCGGGCACCCGCTCCTCGAGGGCGGCCTGCTGAGCCGCCTGCTGCTCGGACGTCAGCTCCTTCGCGTAGCCGCCTTCGGTCTCCTCGCCGCGCACACCGAGGTCGAGGAAGGTGGCGCCGAGCGACTCCACCTGCTCCTTCACGGCGGGACGCACGTCGAAGGCCGAGACCACGGCGCCGAGACGGCGGGCGGTCGCGATCGCCTGCAGCCCGGCGACGCCGGCGCCCATGACCAGCACCTTCGCGGGCGTCACCGTGCCCGCGGCGGTCATCAGCAGCGGGAACATCTTCGGGACGCGGTCGGCGGCGATGATGACCGCCTTGTAGCCGGCCACCGTCGCCTGCGAGGAGAGCGCGTCCATCGACTGCGCGCGCGTGATGCGCGGCACCGACTCCATCGCGAACGCCACGACACCGCGCGCCCGCAGGCGCTCGATGCCCTCCGCGTCCGTCAGCGGTGCGAGGAACCCGATCACGACGGTGCCGGGCGCCATCTTCGCGACCTCGTCGGGCGAGGGGCGCGCGACCCGTACGACGGCGTCCGCGCCGTCATAGAGCGAGCCGCCGTCGGGGAGCACCGCCCCGGCCGCGGCGTACTCGTCGTCGGCGAATCCTGCCGCCGCCCCGGCCCCCCGCTCGACCGCGATCTCGAATCCCGCGGGCGCGAGGCGCCCGATCGAGTCGGGCACCAGAGCGACCCGGCTCTCGCCCGGGGCTCCCTCTCGCGGAACGACGATGCGCACAGTGCGAATCTACGGGAAGGGATTTCAGCGTGCTCCGGGAACCACACCGAACATGACCCGGCTCGACGCCTACACCGCCGCGATGTGCGTCTGCGACCCCTCTCTGGAGGGCCATGCGGCGCGCGTGGGGAACCACGCCAGCGCGATCGCGCGGCGCCTGGGCTGGGAGGGCGGGCGTCTCGGCGAGCTGCGGCTCGGGGCCGTGCTTCACGACGTCGGCAAGGTCAGCATCCGTCCCGAGGTGCTCGCCAAGCCCGGTCGCCTCGACGACGGCGAGATCGCGGAGATCCGCGCCCATCCCGTGGAGGGTGCCTGGCTCATCGCGGGCGTCAGCTCGCTCGCCCCCGCGCTGCCCTACGTTCTCTTCCACCACGAGCGCTGGGACGGCACCGGCTACCCCACCCGGCGCGCCGGCCACGACATCCCGCTCGAGGGCCGTGTGCTCGCGGTGGCGGATGCGTTCGACGCGATGACCTCGTCGCGGCCGTACCGCGACGCGCAGGCGGTCGAGTGGGCGGTCGGAGAGGTCGAGCGCTGCGCCGGGTCGCAGTTCGACCCGGAGGTTGCCCGGGCGTTCGTCTCCGCCTACGGCGCGGGCGAGATCGCCGTCGACGGCGCCGTCGCGCTCGCGGTCTGACGATACTCCGGGCCCGTCACAGCGAGGCCCACACCTCGAGCTTCGTCCGCGTCCGCCGGATCACCTCGTCGGTGAACTCGCTCGTGCCGGCGTGACCGCCGAGGTCGGCCGTGCGGACGCCCTCCGCGACCGCCTCCAGACACGCCTCGCGGATCGCCCGGCCGGCGGTCTGGCACTCCTCGTCCTCGGCGTGGTTGAGCAGCGCGGCGGCGGCGAGGATCATCGCCATCGGGTTGGCGACGTCCTTGCCGTACAGCGACGGCGCCGTGCCGTGCGCCGCCTCCGCCATCAGCGCCGACGGCACGAAGTCGTCCCCGAACGCCACGAGCAGCGACTCGGAGCCTGCGATCGAGCCGAACAGCGGCAGCACGAGGTCGGAGAGGATGTCGCCGTCGCGGTTCAGGGCCGGGATCACCATCGGCGAGCCGCTCGACGAGATCAGAAGGGCGAAGGTGGCGTCGATCAGCTGCGGCTCGTAGGCGACGTCCGGGTGCCGCCCGGCCGCCGCGTCCATCTCCTCCTTCAACATCCCCTCGTAGACGGGGCTGACCGTGTACTTCGGGCCGCCGAAGACCTTGGCGCCCATCCGCTCCGCCTGGCGGAACGCGAACTCGGCGACGGCACGGCACACTCCGCGCTCGATGCGCTCGGTGCGGAACGCGACCTCGTCGAGACCCTCGCCCTCGCGCCACTCGTCGGCGCCGTAGGCATCGCCGACGGCCATGCGCACGACCGAGATCGGCGAGTGGACACCGCCGAGGGGCACCACGCCGGGGATGCGGCGCCCGGTGCGAACGATCACCTTTCCGCCGATCTCCTCGCGCAGGATGCGGTTCGGCGAGCCGACGTCCCCGGCCGCCTCCGGCGTCACGGTGGCGGCCTTGAGGCCGAGCCCGTGCTCGCGGATCGCGTGCGCCGCGTCGTGGACGACGGCGTTCGCGGTCGCACGGCGGTGCTCGAGCGAGAGATCGAACCGAGGCAGCGCCAGCTCGAAGCCCACGACGTCCTGCCCGAGCACGCGCAGCGCCGCCTCGAGCAGCTCCTGCCCCGTCTGATCACCCTCCAGCACGACGATCGTCCGTGGATCCATCGCGGCGATTGTAGTGATCGTCCGGCTTGCACATCACCCTGAGCGAAGCGCTGGGTCCATCCGTAAAATCCGTCGGAATTGTTCGACGAAATTACGTCTCGGTAGACCCGAGGCGTCATGCCGACCGGAAAGGAAGAAGATGGCACGAAAGACAGTTCTCGTGTGCGACAAGTGCGGCGCAGAAGTCGGGGACGGGAAGGGCGCGGTGATGCGGATCACGTTCACCGATGCGCGGCGCGGCGCCAGGGCGGCCGACCTGTGCGACGCCTGTGCCGGCGCGATGCCGGGAAACGCGGTCGCCCGCCGCGGCCGCAAGCCGAAGTCGGCCTCCTAACACCCGAGGGGCCTGCCTGCGCCCGCGGGCGCAGGCAGGCCCCTTCCGCGCCCGTACCGCGAGGTTGCCCCTGTTTGCCGCTCTTTGCGGTTTCCCGGCTGCCCGTAAGAAGGAGACCGTCGAAGGCCCGGACTACGATGGGCGGATGGGTCTCTCGCTCGTCGTCGGGCCGGCGCACGCCGGCAAGGTCGCGCTGCTGCTCGAGCGCTTTCTCGGCGCGCTCGAGCACGATCCGTGGCTGATCGTGCCGAACCGGTCGGACGTCGACCGCGTCGAGCGCGAGCTCGTGGCGTCTCGCGGGGCGCTGCTCGCCGGCACGGTGGCGACGTTCGACACGCTGTTCGAGTCGATCGCCCGCGGCGGCGGCGACGAGGGCCGTCGCCTGATCGGCGAGGTGGAGCGGGCGCTCGTCGTGCGGCGTGTCGTCGCGCGCGCCGAGCTCGGCCGCCTCGGCGGATCGGCGCGGTTCGCAGGCTTCGCCGACGCGCTCGCGGCCACGCTCACCGAGCTCGAGTCGAGCCTCGTCGATCCCGCCGACCTCGATCCCGACCTCGCCGCGCTCGCCCGCGCCTACCGCGCGGAGCTCGACCGCCTCGGTGCCTGGGACCGCGGCATGCTCCGCAGCCGTGCGCTCGAGCGGCTGACGGGCGAGCTCGCGGCATGGGACGGCGCGCCCGTGCTCGCGCACGGCTTCGAGGATCTGACCGGCGCCGAGTGGCGCCTGCTCGAGGCGCTCGCAGCGCGAGGGGAGGTGCACGTCTCGCTTCCGTACGAGCCGGGACGCCCTGCCTTCGCCTCGCTCGCACGGACGGCTGCCGACCTCGCGCGGCTCGCCGGCGACGACATCGTCGAGCTGCCGCCGCGCTCGCACGCCTTCCTGCCGCCGGCGCTCGCGCATGTCGAGCGGCATCTGTTCTGCGACGACGCTCCGACGGCCCCGATCGACAGCTCGATCCGCTTTCTCGAGGGAGCCGGGCGCAGGGCGACGCTCGAGCTCGTCGCCGAGGAGATCCTCGGGCTCGTCGCCGGCGGCACCGCCCCCGAGGAGATCGCAGTCGTCTGCCCGTCGCTCGACCGTATCCGCGCCTCCGTCGAGACCGCGTTCGGGGCGCTCGGGGTGCCGTATGCGATCGAGGGCCGCACGCGCCTCGGCTCGACCCCGTTCGGGCAGGCGCTGCTGCTGCTGCTCCGGTTCGTCTGGGTCGGCGGCGGCCGCCGCGAGCTCTACGGCTACCTCCGCTCGCCGTACTCGGGCCTGCCGCGAGCGGACGTCGACTGGCTCGAGGGTCGTCTGCGCGGTCGTGCGGTGACGGGCGCGGAGCGGACGATCGAAGAGACGGTGAAGCTCCGCAACGGCCGGCCGCTGCCGCCGCTCGACCTGCTCGGTCGTGGCGACCCGCCGCTTGCGACCGCTCGTGCGCTCGCCGACCACATGCTGCGCAATGCCTACGGGCTGGGAGCGCCGCCTCTCACGGCGGCCGCGTGCCGCGATCTGCGCGCGCACGACGCCGTCGCGCGCGCCGCCGGCGAGCTCGAGCGACTGCACGCCGACGGCGCCCGTGTCGAGCGCGAGGACGTGCTCGCCGCGCTGGAGCGGGCGACGGTGCGTGGCGACGGCGCGGGCGAGGCCGGGCGCGTTGCCGTGCTCGACCTCGAGCGCGCGCGCACGCGCCGCTTCGAGGCGGTGTTCGTCGTCGGGCTCGAGCAGGGGTCGCTGCCCCGGCGGGCAGCCCCGTCTCCCTTCCTCGACGACGACGCCCGCCGCGCCCTCGACGAGCAGGGCGCCCGTCTCGAGCGGCCCGATCACGCAAGCCGCGACCGCTACCTGTTCGCCACGGCCTGCAACCGGCCGACACGAAAGCTCATCCTCGTGCGCGAGGCGGCGAGCGACGAGGGCACGGCGCGCGAGCCGAGCCCCTTCTGGGAGGCCGTGCGGTCGCTGTTCGACGCCGACGACGTACGCAGGCAGACGACGCGCCGCCCGCTCTCCCACCTCACGTGGACGTTCGAGGACGCGCCGACCGAGCGCGAGCGGCTGCGGTCGCTCGCAGCCCTGGCCGCCGTCGACGCGCGCGCGGCCGAGGCGCTCGCGCTCGCCAACGGCTGGGGACGGAAGCTCGCCCGGGCGCGGCGTGCGTTCTCACGGCCGACGGGGATCCGGCACCCGCGGGCGCTGGCGCTGCTCGGCAGCCGCGACACGTTCCGGGTGACGGATCTCGAGCGCATGGCCGGCTGCTCCTCCGCCTGGTTCGTCGAGCGCTACCTGCGCCCCGGCGACATCGACCAGGAGATCGACGCGCGCATGCGCGGCTCGATCGCCCACGTGGCGCTGCAGCGCTTCTACACGCAGCTGCCGAGCGCGCTCCCGGGTGCCGAGCGCGTCACGCCCGAGAACGTCGAGGAGGCGGTGGTGCTGATGCGCAGCTGCGTCGAGAGCGCGATCGACTCGGGCCTGCGCATCGACGTCGGCGACCTGCAGCGGCGGGAGTTGACGCAGAGCCTGCACCGTGATCTCGAACAGCTCGTGCGCGGCGAGGCGACGGCGCAGTCGCCGTTCGTGCCACGCCGGCTCGAGGTGTCGTTCCAGGGGTACGAGCTCGCCCCCGGCGTCGCCGTGAGCGGGAAGATCGACCGCGTCGACGTCGATCCGCTGAGCGCGCGCGGCATCGTCGTCGACTACAAGTCGGGCGCGGCGCCGACGGCGACGCAGATCCACGACGAGGCGCGCCTGCAGATCCCCCTCTACATGCTCGTGCTGCGCGATCAGCTCGGCCTCGAGCCGATGGGAGGCGTCTACATGCCCGTCGGCGGCGGCAGGCGGGCTCGCGGCATGCTGCGTGCGGCCGACGACCAGGTGCCGGGCTTCGTCGCGGGCGACTATCTCGAGCCCGAGGCGTTCGACGCCGAGGTCGAGCACGCGCGCGCCACGGCGGTCGCCCTCGCCGAGCGGATCCGCGCCGGAGACGTCCGGCACGATCCGCGCGGCGGCGAGTGCCCTCCATGGTGCGACCTGTGGCGCATGTGCCGGAAGGAGCGCCCGTGAGCCGCACCCCCAACCCGCAGCAGCAGGCGGCGATCGACGCCCGCGGCAGCGTCTTCGTCTCCGCCGGCGCGGGGACGGGCAAGACGACCGTGCTCGTCGAGCGCTTCGCGCGCTCCGTCGCCGTCGACGGCCTCGACGTCGACTCGCTCCTCGTCATCACCTACACCGACCGTGCCGCGGGGGAGCTGCGCGCGCGCATCCGCGCGCGCATGATCGAGCTCGGCCGGCCGCAGCTCGCACGCGAGCTCGACGGCGCCTGGATCTCCACGATCCACGGCTTCTGTCGCCGGCTCCTGTCGGCCTACCCGCTCGCGGCGGGTATCGACCCGCGCTTCCGCGTGCTCGACGAGGCCCAGGCGCGCGTCCTCCAGGGCGAGGCGTTCGGCGCCGCCCTCGACGCGTTCTGCGCCGCGGACGAGCATGACCGCTGGCAGCTCCTCGCGACCTACCGCGCCGACGGCCTGCGCGCGATGCTCGTCGGCGTGTACGACACGCTGCGCTCGGCAGGCCGGGAGCTCGTCCTCGAGCCGGGTGCGCAGGAGAGCCTCCCCGATCGCCTCGCCGAGCTCGAGGACGCCGCGCGCCGCCTCGCGGCGGACGAGAGCGCCACGGACCTGCAGCGTGCCGCCGCCCGCGGCGCCCTCGACCTGCTCGCGACGACGACGCTGCCCGAGCGGCTGCTCGAGCTCGACGACTACGCGGCGCGGGGCGCGCGGGCCGCGACCTACAACGACGCCCGCACCGCCGTCCGCGCCGCGGCGCTCGAGATGCTGGCCTCGCGCGACCGCGAGCTGCTGCAGGAGCTGCTCGCAGGCTTCGCCGACGCCTACGCCGCGGCGAAGGACCGCGAGTCCGCGCTCGACTTCGAGGATCTGCAGCTGCGCGCGCGCGATCTGCTGCGCGAGCACGCGACGATCCGCGAAGCGGAGCAGCTGCGCTTCCGCTCGATCATGGTCGACGAGTTCCAGGACACGAACCGCCTGCAGACGGACATCATCGACCTCCTCTCGCGCTCGCCCGCGGCGACGCCTCCCGCCGGCGCCGCGCTCACGGCGGAGCCCCGGGAGCGCGAGAGCGGCGACCTCCCGCTCGAGAAGGAGATCTTCTTCGTCGGTGACGAGTTCCAGTCGATCTACGGCTTCCGGCACGCCGACGTGGCGGTGTTCCGCGAGCGCCGCGAGGCGGCGCCGCAGGTGCTGCCGCTGACGCTCAACTACCGCTCGCGGCCCGAGCTGCTGGCTGCCGTGAACGAGCTCTTCGCCGCCGAGTTCGGCGGCGGCTTCCAGCCGCTCGAAGCGGCGGGCGGACACGGCGAGCCCGCGTTCGGGACGCCGGTGGAGCTGCTCGTCACCGACAAGCGCGCGTTCTCCGGCACCGGGGTGCACTGGCGGCGGGCCGAGGCGCTCCAGGTCGCGCGCCGGGTGCGCGAGCTCGTCGACGCCGGCGTCGCGACGCCGGGCGAGATCGTGCTGCTGTTCGCGGCCGGCACCGACGCCGAGTGGTTCGAGGAGGAGCTGCGAGCCGTCGACCTGCCCACCTACCGGATGACCGGCCGCCGCTACTTCGGCCAGCAGCAGGTCGTCGATCTGCTCTCGTACCTGCGCCTGCTGCACAACCGCTACGACGACGAGGCGCTGCTGACCGTGCTCGCGTCGCCGTTCGTCGGCGTCTCCAACGACGCGCTGGTGCTGATCCGCGCCGACGCGGAGCGGCGGCCGATCTTCAAGGGGATCGAGCGCGGCCTGCCGCCGGATCTCGCCGACGACGACCGCCGGCTCGTGCGCGCGTTCCTGCAACGCTACGACCGGCTCGTGGAGGCGTCGGCGCGGCTCTCGCTCGAGCTTCTCTGCGAGCGCATCCTCGTCGAGCACGACTACGACCTCGCCGTGCTCGCCCGCCGCGACGGCCGCCGGCGCTACGCCAACCTGCGCAAGCTCGCCCGCCTCGCCCGCTCCTACGAAGAGCTGCGCGGTCCCGACATCGAGGGCTTCGTCCGCTTCGTCGCCGAGCAGGAGGCCGCGGGCGCGCGCGAGCTCGACGCCGTCTCGGAGGAGGAAGGCGCCGACGCGGTGCGCCTGCTCACGATCCACGCGGCCAAGGGGCTCGAGTTCAAGGTCGTGGTGGTGGCGGACGCCGGCCGCGAGCGGGCACGCGTCGACGAGATCCTCTGCCTCTCCGACGGCCGCTTCGGCTTCAAGGTCGCCCATCCGGCCACCGGCTCGCGTGTCGGCACGACCTCCTACCAGGACGTCAAGGAGACCCGCGAGCGGGAGGACGAGGCGGAGCGGCTGCGCCTCTACTACGTGGCGATGACGCGGGCGATGGAGCGCCTCGTCGTCTCCGGCTCCGTCGATCTCGAGAGCGAGCGGCCGGAGCGCACGCCGATCGCCTGGGTGCTCGAGCGGCTTGCGCTGCGGGACGAGCTCCGCGGCGGCGGAGACGGGCCCGTCGAGGTCGAGCGCGGCCGCGCGCGGGTCGTGGTGCGCCCGAACCGGTACGTGTCCGAGCCGCCTGCCGTGGCGGCCGGGGAGGGGACGAGCGAGGATGCCGAGGAGGGCCAGCTGCTCCTCTTCGAGGGGGCGGGCGAGGAGCTGCCCTCGCCCGCGCCGCGCCTGCGCGAGCCCGTCGAGATCCCCGCGGCGCCAATCCAGCGCGTGAACCGTCTCTCCTACAGCGCGATCTCGCTCTTCGATCGCTGCTCCTACCGCTTCTACGCCGAGCGGATCGCAGGGATGCAGCCGGCGGCCTGGGAGCGGGCAGGGAAGGGGGGAGGAGGCCTGCACGCGACGGAGCTCGGCGACGCCGTGCACCGGCTGCTCGAGCGCGTCGATCTCGCCGCGCCGCGCGCGCCCGCGCCGGGCGAGCTGGAGGAGACCGTGCGCGCCTGGTATCCCGCCGTGACCGGCGAGGAGGCGTCCCGCATCGCCGCGCTGGTGGATGCGTACTGCGGCTCGGCCCTCGCGCAGCGGATCGCGTCGCTGGCCGGCGCGCGCCCCGAGCGCCCGTTCGCGTTCGAGCTCGACGGCGTGCTCGTGAACGGTCGCCTCGACGTGCTCTGGCAGGCGGACGAGCAGGCGCTCGTGCTCGACTACAAGACGAACCCGCTGCTCGGGCGCGAGCCCGCGGACATCGTCGACGAGGAGTACCGCACGCAGCGGAACGTCTACGCGCTCGCCTGCCTGCGGGCCGGCGCGCGCGAGGCGGAGATCGTGTACCAGTTCCTCGAGGCCCCCGAGCGCGTCGTCACGTCGACCTTCACCGGCTCCGACCTGCCGCAGCTCGAGGCCGAGCTGTCCGCCTCGATCGCGCGGATACGCGCAGGCGACTTCCGGCCGACGCCGAGCCCCCTCGCATGCTCCGGCTGCCCCGCGCTCGACGTCGTCTGCGCGGGACCCCGTCTCGGGGACGGTCCGGCCGCGCCGGCGCCCGCGCTCGCGCGGGCGGAGTAGGGCGGTGGCGCGGAGCTACGTCGAGGAGGCGCGACGCCGCGGCCTCGGGAGGCGCCGGGAGCGGCTCGCTCCCATCGTCGCGCGCCTCGCGGAGGCACACGGCGACGCCGAGATCGCGCTGCGCTTCTCCGGCGACCTCGAGCTGCTGGTCGCGGTGATGCTGTCCGCACAGACGACCGACGTCAACGTCAACCGTGTCACCGAGCGGCTGTTCCGGAAGTACCGCAGCCCGCAGGACTACCTCGCCGTGCCGCAGGAGGAGCTCGAGCAGGACTTGTTCCAGACCGGCTTCTACCGGCAGAAGGCGAAGTCGATTCGTGGCGCCATGCGCGTGCTGCTCGAGGAGTTCGACGGCCGCGTGCCGCGCACGATCCCCGAGCTGCTGCGTCTGCCCGGCGTCGCCCGCAAGACGGCGAACGTCGTCGCGGCCGAGCTCGGCCACGCGCAGGGGATCGTCGTCGACACGCACGTCCGCCGCATCTCGCAGCGGCTCGGGCTCACCCGCAGCGACGACCCGGTCAAGATCGAGCGCGACCTCGCGAAGATCGTGCCCAGGGCCGAGTGGGCGCGCTTTCCCCATCTCCTGATCTGGCACGGCCGGCGTGTCTGCGACGCGCGCGCGCCGCGCTGCGAGGTGTGTGTGCTCGCCGACCTGTGCCCGGCGTGCCGCGTGCCCGCCCCGGCCGCCGGTGCGCGGGGCGGGCACGCTGGCGAGGCTAGGCGGTCAGCGAGGCGTGGTGCTGCTCGCTGAGGAACCGCTCCGCGTCGAGCGCCGCGGCGCAGCCGCTCCCCGCCGCGGTGACGGCCTGGCGGTAGACGTGGTCCTGCACGTCGCCGGCGGCGAAGACGCCCGGGATGTTCGTCTCGGTCGTCTTGCCCTTCGTGACCAGGTAGCCGGTTTCCGGCTCGTGATCGAGCTGTGTCAGGAACAGCGACGTGTTGGGATCGTGGCCGATCGCGACGAAGAAGCCGTCCGTGTCGAGCTCGCTCGTCTCGCCGCTGACCGTGTCGCGCAGGCGCACGCCGGTGACTTTCGTGTCGCCGAGCACCTCGTCGACGGTCTTGTTGAGCACGAGCTCGATCTTCTCGTTCGCCTTCGCGCGGTCGACCATGATCGGGGAGGCGCGGAACTCCTCGCGCCGGTGCACGAGGTAGACCTTGCTCGCGAAGCGCGAGATGAACAGCGCTTCCTCGAGGGCGGAGTCGCCGCCGCCGATCACCGTCACGACCCGGTCGCGGAAGAACGAGGCGTCGCAGGTGGCGCAGTACGAGACACCGCGACCCTGCAGCCGCAGCTCCGACTCGAGCCCGAGCTGCCGGGCCGACGCACCGGTCGCCACGATCACGCTGTCGGCGGCGTACTCGTCGTCGCCGACCCACACGCGGAAGGGCCGCTGCGAGAAGTCGACCTTCGTGACGTCGTCGGTGAGGTACTCGGCCCCGAAGCGCTCCGCCTGGCGGCGGAAGTCCTGCATCATCGCCGGCCCCATGACGCCGTCGGGGTAGCCGGGGTAGTTCTCCACGTCCGAGGTGATCATCAGCTGGCCACCCCAGTTGAAGCCCTCGATCACGAGCGGCTCCAGGTTCGCGCGCGCCGCGTACAGCGCCGCGGTGTACCCGGCGGGCCCGCCTCCGATGATGATCACGTTCCGTACGTCGCTCACGTCGTCCTCAGCTCCTCTGTTCCTGTTCGATGCGCGTTGGCTCCGGTCCTACGGTAGACAACGAGCGCCGAGGGGCGGATGTTCCCCCGCTCGGGCAGGGCTCAGGCGGCCGTGGCGTCGCCGGGAAGCACCTCGAGGGGCGGCTGGCCCTCGTCGCGTGCCACCTCGGGCGCGGCCAGCGCGACCGTCGTCGACGCGACGGGGTCGAGCACGTCGATGGCCTTGTCGGACACCACGTGCCTCTCGAGCTCCCTGGCGGTGACCAGCACGCGCGACTCGAGCGAGGAGACGGTCTTGTTGTAGGCGCCGACGGCCCGGTCGAGGCTGGCGCCGACGCTTGCGAAGTGTCCGCCCATGACGCTGAGGCGCTCGTACAGGCGGCGTCCGAGCTCGTGCACCGTGCGGGCGTCCTCGGCCACCTTCTCCTGCTGCCAGCCATACGCGATCGCCTGCAGCAGCACGATCAGCGTCGTGGGCGACGCGATGTGCACGCGGTTGCGCACTCCGATCTCGACGAGCTCCTTGTCGTGCTCCCATGCCGCCCTGAAGAACCCCTCGTCGGGCAGGAACATGATCACGTAGTCGGGGCTGTCGGCGAACTGCTGCCAGTACTGCTTGGCCGACAGCTTCTGCACGTGGTCGCGCACCTGCCGCGCATGGTTCGCCAGATGGCCGTCCCGCACGGCGTCGTCGCTCGCCTCGCATGCCTCGAGGTATGCGGCGAGCGGCACCTTGGCGTCCACGATCACCTGCTTGCCGCCGGGCAGGTGCACGATCAGGTCGGGCCGCAGGCGGCCGTCGTCGGAGGCGGCCGTCACCTGTTCGGAGAAGTCGCAGTACGGCAGCATGCCCGCGAGCTCGACGACGCGCTTGAGCTGGATCTCGCCCCAGCGCCCTCGCACGTGGGGCGACCGCAGCGCCGTTGCGAGCGTCGCGGTGCGCCGGCTCAGATCGGTGAGCTGCTGCGTGATCTTCCCGTACGACTCGGCGCGTTCCGACTCGAGCTGCTGCACCTGTGTGTTGACGCGCGCCAGCGACTCCTTGAGCGGGGTGACGGCGCCCTCGAGCTTCGCTCCCGCCATCTCGACGAGTGCGGCGTTCGTCTGCTGGTACGCCTCCGCCGAGACGGCCCTGATCGCCTCGCGCAGGCGGTCGTCGACGGCTCGTTCGCTTGCGTCGAGCCGTGCCTGCGCGGCGGCCAGGTCGCGCTCGAGAGCGAGCACGGTGCGCGTCGCCTCGTCGGCGGCTCTGCCTCGCTCGGCGCTCGCGCTGCGCAGGAGGAGCCACGCGCCTGCGGCGCCGAGCACGAGCCCGATTACCAGAGTCACGATAGCCATGCGGGCGACGAATGCTAGACACGCCCCCGGACGGCTCCCGGCGGACACGTCGAGTGCAAGATCTGGGCTAGCATTCCGCCGATGCCGCCGTCTCCGCGATCGCACGGCCCGAAGAAGAAGGCGCCCGTCCGGCTCTCGTCGCCCGGCGGCAGGAAGGGCGTGTCCCGGACGGCGCTGTTCGGCGCGGCGGGCCTCGCGGCGGGCGTGCTGGTGCTCGTTCTCGGCTTCCTGCTGCTCGGCGGCGACAGCGCGAAGGCGGACGCGCCCAGGCTGCTCGAGGCGGCCGGATGCACCGTGCAGACGGTGAAGGCGCTCCCCGGCGACCACTCGGTCACGACCGCCTCCGGAACCTCGCCGAGATGGAACACGTCGCCGCCGACGAGCGGCCCGCACTACCAGGTGCCCGCGATCTGGGGCGCGTACACCGAGCCGCTGCTCCCCGCGCAGGTCGTGCACAACCTCGAGCACGGCGGCGTCTTCATCGAGTACGGCAAGGACGTGCCGCAGGCGACCGTCGACCAGCTGAAGGGCTTCTACGACGCGCACCAGAACGGCACGCTGCTGGCGCCGCTGCCGAGCCTGGGCTCGAAGATCGCGCTCGGGGTGTGGACGACGTCGTCGTCGCAGGACAGCGGCACCGGTCGCCTCGCCACGTGCACGGCGTTCGACGAGAAGGCGTACTCGGCCTTCTTCGACGCCTACCAGTTCCACGGCCCCGAGCGCTTCCCGGCCGACGCGCTCACGCCCGGCTCGTAGACTCTGCCTGCAGCACCCGCCGGGGTGGCGAAACCGGTCATACGCGGCCGCCTTAAAAGCGGCTGTCCTTCGGGACGTCTGGGTTCGAGTCCCAGCCCCGGCACCGTGTCGGTCACGCAGATTCGAGATCTCCGACGGGGATCTCGAATCGCGCCGCCGTGCTGCGGGATCCACGATGCGCCGGCGCGGATCCCGGGTCGCGACGGTGCCCGATGGGCGGCCTGCACGCGGGCCCTCGCGATCGCTCCGCTCCAGGCTCGCGCGGACGGTCGTCCCGCACCGGCGCGCTGTACACTGCGCGCGCCATGGCGAGCACACGCGAAGCGGAGCTGCACGCACCTCTCGAGTGGGACACGCCGCTCTACCGGACCGCGGTCGCGCAGTTCGACCAGGCGGTGCCGCATGCCGGTATCCATCCCGACATCGCCGAGCGCCTGCGCTACCCCGAGCGCGCCTTCATCGTCAGCTGTCCGGTGCGGTTGGACGACGGCCGGCGTGTCGTCTTCCCCGGCTACCGCGTTCAGCACTCGAGCGTGCTCGGGCCGACGAAGGGCGGGGTGCGCTACGACGCCGAGGTCAGCCTCGGGGAGTGCGCCGCCCTCGCGGTCTGGATGACGTGGAAGTGCGCCCTGCTGCGGCTCCCCTACGGCGGCGCCAAGGGCGGTGTGCGCTGCAATCCGCGGGCGATGTCCCAGGCCGAGCTCGAGCGCGTCACGCGCCGCTACACCTCGGAGCTGCTGCCGATCATCGGCCCGCAGGAGGACATCCCCGCGCCCGACATGGCCACGAACGAGCAGACGATGGCCTGGATGATGGACACGTACTCGATGCAGCGAGGGTTCGCGGTGCCCGAGGTCGTGACGGGCAAGCCGATCTCGATCGGCGGCTCCGTGTTCCGTCACGAGGCGACCGGCGCCGGCGTCGTGATGACGATCGCGCGTGCCTGCGAGCGACTCGACTGGAAGCTGTCCGAGCAGCGCTGCGTCGTGCAGGGATTCGGCAACGTCGGCGGGATCGCCGCCCAGGAGCTCGTCGACCGCGGCGCCACCGTGATCGCCGTCTCCGACGTCTCCGGCGGTGTCTACGACCCGGCAGGGCTCGATATCCCGTCGATGAGCGCGTACGCAAAGGAACACGGCTCGCTCGAGGGCTGGGCGACCGGCTCGCGGGTCTCGAACGAGGAGCTGCTCGAGCTCGAGTGCGACATCCTCGTGCTCGCCGCCCGCGAGGATCAGGTGACCTCGGCGAACGCGCACCTTCTGCAGTGCAAGTTGATCGCCGAGGGCGCCAACGGCCCCACCTCGCTCGAGGCCGACGCGATCCTGCGCGAGCGCGGCATCCCGATCCTGCCCGACATCCTGACGAACGCAGGCGGCGTCACCGTCTCGTACTTCGAGTGGGTGCAGGACCTCGGACGCCTGTTCTGGGGGCGAGACGAGATCCGGGCCAAGCTGGCCGAGAAGATGAACGACGCCTTCGACCGCGTGTGGGAGATCTCGCACGAGCGCGACATCCCGATGCGCACGGCCGCGCTCGTGACGGGGATCCGCGACGTCGGCGCCGCCCTCGAGGCGCGCGGGCTCTACCCGTGACGGTGGATCGCGTCCGGGACGCGATGATCTCCGACCCGCGGGCGCTGCCGGAGAGCGCGTCCGCGCAGGAGGCGGGGCGTGTGCTGACGCCGCCGGAGGTGCGCGCCGTGTACGTGGTGGACGCCGCCGGCGCGCTCACGGGCGTGCTCACGCGCAAGACGCTCGTCGCGAAGGTGGTCGCCGCCGGGCTCGATCCGCGACTGACGACGATCGGCGGCCTGGCCGAGCAGCCGTACTACACGATCGAGGCCGAGACCCCGCTCGATACCGCGTTCCGCTTCCTCGAAGAGCACGACGCCGAGCGCGTGCCCGTCGTCGAGGGAGGCCGTCTCGTGGGCGTCCTCTCTCGAAGCGTGTTGCAGCGGCGACTCGCCGAGGACGAAGAGCCCGCCGGCGACCCGGACTCCGCTCCCGTCTGACGTGCTCCGCCTCGCCGAGATCCTGCTCGAGCCGCGTCCGACCGAGGCGTGGGCCCAGCTCCGTCAGATCGGCGTCGAGGAGGCGACGGGCGTGTTGCCGCGCTCGTTCGTCGACTGGCGCGCACACGCACCGGAGCAGCCGTGGGCCTACGGCCCGCTCGCCCTCTACCAGCGGCAGGTCGAGGACGCCGGCTTCCGGCTCACCGTGATC
Source organism: Gaiella occulta (assembly GCF_003351045.1). GTDB lineage: Bacteria > Actinomycetota > Thermoleophilia > Gaiellales > Gaiellaceae > Gaiella > Gaiella occulta. The sequence goes on along the minus strand of NZ_QQZY01000006.1, from coordinate 22,513 downwards.
GAGGACAACCCGCCGATGGACCGCCTCCGCCTCGGTCTCCCCGGCCGGGACGAGGAGCTCGCGAACGTTCTCGAGCTCGTCCGCAACATGGGCCGGCTCGGCATCGAGGTTCTCTGTTACAACTGGATGGCGGTCGTTCCGTGGTCGCGCACCTCGCCGGCGCTGCCAGCACGGGGCGGCGCGACCGTGACCGCGTTCGACCTCGACGTCTGGGAGGGCGCAGTTGCCGCGCCCGGCGCGCCCGTGGCGGAGGAGCTCCTGTGGGAGACGCTCGGCTGGTTCCTCGAGCGGGTCGTGCCGGTGGCCGAGGAGGCCGGAGTGCGCCTCGCGCTCCATCCCGACGATCCTCCCCTCTCGCCGCTGCGCGGGATCGGCAGGATCATCCGCTCGCTCGACGCCTACGACCGCGTCTTCGCGCTCGACGACAGTCCTGCGAACGGGATGACGATGTGCCAGGGCAACGTCGCGCTGATGACCGACGACCTGCCGGCCGCGATCCGCCGCTTCGGCGCCGAGGGGCGGATCCACTTCGTGCACTTCCGCGACGTCCGTGGGACGCCCGAGCGCTTCGTCGAGACGTTCGTCGACGACGGCCCGACGGACATGGCAGCGTGCATCCGCGCCTACCGCGACGCAGGCGTCGAGGCGCCGTTGCGCACCGACCACTCACCGGCCCTCACCGGCGACACGGTCGTCGTGCCCGGGTACCCGACGCTCGGCCGGCTGCATGCCGTCGGCTACGTGCAGGGGCTGCTCGCCGCAGCCGGCGCCGGCTAGGGCTCGAGCGCGACGAGCGCGGCGGTGGCGATCGAGGCGGCGTCGATGCCGTATTCGGCATAGACCTCGGGCTGGGAGCCGGTCTGGCCGAAGCGGTCGACGCCGAGGGGGATGCACCGGGTCGCGAGCGCCGAGCCGAGGAACGAGAGCGCGTGGCTCGCGCCGTCGATCACCGTGACGACGGGGAGGCCGCGCTCCCCGGCCGGCACCAGCCGCTCGAGGTGGCTGGGGGCGCGCGAGTCGCCCCCTCGCAGCGGGGCGGTCGTCGCCGCCTGCCAGCCGCGGTACAGCCGGTCGGGAGACGAGAGGCAGAGGACGGTGGCCTCGACGCCCTCCTCCTCGGCGAGCAGCTCGGCCGCGGCGAGTGCCTCGGGCACGATCGCGCCGCACGCCGCGAGGATGACGCGGTCGTCGCTCGCGGTTCCGGGCTCTCGCAGCCGAAAGCCTCCCTGGACGACGTCCGCGCGCAGCGCCCCCTCGCCGCGCCGGGCGGCGGCGGCCGTGAACGGGCCCTGGTCGACCGGCCTGGTCGAGAGACGCAGGTAGAGCGCCTCGCCGTCGGGGTCCTGCAGGCGCCGGATGCCGTCGAGCAGGAGCCACTCCAGCTCGCGTGCGTAGCACGGCTCGGCGTAGCTGAGACCCGGCGTCTCGATGCCGATGCCCGGCGTGTTGAGCGACTGGTGCGCGCCGCCCTCGCGGGAGAGCGAGATCCCCGACGGCGTGCCGACGAGGACGAACCGCGACCCCGAGTAGGTGGAGTAGACGATGCCTTCCAGGGCCCGCATCACGAACGGGTCGTAGACGGTGCCGAAGGGGATGAGCCGCTCGCGCTGGAAGTCCCACGTCAGCCCGAGCTGCCCGAGCATGAGCACGAGGTTCATCTCGGCGATCCCCATCTCCACGTGCTGCCCGGCGGGGTCGACCCGCCACTTGAGCGGTGAGTCCTCCATCGCGTCGTACACCGGCTCGGCCTCGGGGCCCCAGACGCCCGTCTTGTTGACGAACCCGCCGAGGTTCGTCGACACGGCGACGTCGGGGCTCACCGTCACGAGCCGCTCGCCGAGGCCCTCGACGCGGGAGAGCTCGAGCAGGATCCGGCCGAAGGCGGCCTGCGTCGACGTGGAGGCCGTGTCGCGGGTCTCGAGCGAGGCGGGGACGGGGACGGCGGCGGCCGCAGGCCGGTCGCCACGGTCGAGCCGCGCCCGGGCGGCGGCGAGGATCAGACCCTCGGCCGTCTCCGGTGCGAACGCGTCCCATTCCGTCTCGGGCGTGAGCCCGACCGCCGCCCGGAAGCGGTCGATCTGCTCGGCGCTGAGGAGGGCAGAGTGGTTCTGCGGCCGGCCGGCGATCTCGAGCCCGTACCCCTTGATCGTGTACGCGAACAGCACGGTCGGGCGATCGCGCGTCGCGCGCGCGCGTCGCAGGGCGCCGAGCACGTCGGCGAGGTCGTGCCCACCGAGGTCGCGCACGAGCGCGCCCGCGCCGTCGGCGAGCAGTGCTGCGACGGCGTCGCGCTCCGCGCCCGAGAACGGCTCCAGCACGGCGTCGAGGACGTGCTCGTCACCCGCGCCGAAGAGCGCCTGATAGGCCTCGTTCGGCATCTCGTCGATGCGACGCCGTAGCAGCTCGCCGCCGTCGCGCTCGAAGGCGGCGCGCAGTCGGCGCCCGTACTTGAGCTCGATCACCTCCCAGCCGTTCGCTCGGAACTGCGCTTCGAGCTCGGCGGCGCGGATCCCGGGGATGACGCGGTCGAGCGACTGCCGATTGAGATCGACGATCCAGAGCACGTTGCCGAGCCGGCGGGCGAGCGGCTCCGCCAGCGCCTCCCACACGTTTCCCTCGTCGAGCTCGGCGTCGCCGAGCAGCGAGATGAAGCGGCCGCCGGTCGACGAGCCGAAGTGGGTTTCGACGTAGCGGTCGGCGAGCGCCCCGAACAGCGGCGCCGCCGAGCCGAGCCCCACCGACCCCGTCGAATAGTCGACCGGGAAGGGATCCTTCGTCCGCGACGGATACGACTGCAGCCCGCCGAAGTCGCGCAGGCGCGTCAGGTACGAGCGATCCAGCCGCCCGAGCAGGTACTCGAGCGCGTGCAGCAGCGGCGAGGCGTGCGGCTTCACGGATACCCGGTCCTCCGCCCGCAGATCGGCCAGGTAGAGCGCCGTCAGCAGCGTCGCCATCGACGCCGACGACGCCTGGTGGCCGCCCACCTTCAGATCGTCGCCCTTCGGCCGCTCCCGGTTCGCGTAGTCGACGATCCGCACCGCGAGCCACAGCACCCGGCGCTCGAGCGACGCGAGCGCTTCGAGCCGGCCCGGGGACGGCTGCGGCGGCGTCGGATGTGCGTCGGCCACGCTCGCGTCCCTCGAGCCGCTACCGCGGATCGATGACGAGGAGGCGCTCCTCGGTCATCTCGCGGATCGCGTAGCGCATCCCCTCACGGCCGTAGCCGGACTGCTTGACCCCTCCGTACGGCATCTGGTCGACCCTGAAGGTGTTCACGTCGTTGACGATGAGCGCTCCGACCTCGAGCCTCTCGAAGGCGCGCTGGATGATGCGGATGTCGTTCGTGAAGAGCCCTGCCTGGAGCCCGAAGCGCGAGCTGTTTGCGATCTCGATCGCCCGGTCGACGTCCTCGTAGCGCTGCAGGACGACGATGGGGGCGAACGCCTCGTCCGTGCAGACGCGCAGATCGAGGGGGACGTCGGCGAGCAGGGTGGGCGCGACGACGGTTCCCTCCCGTGTCCCGCCGCACAGCACCGTCGCTCCGGCCGCCCGCGCCTCGTCGATCAGCGACATCGCGTTCGCGGCCGCCCCCTCGTCGATGAGCCCGCCGACGAGCGTCGACTCGTCGAGCGGGTTGCCCGTCGTGAGCGCGGCGATCTTCGCGAGGAGCTTCTCGGCGAGCGCGTCGTAGACCGCCGTGTGGACGAAGAGGCGCTGCACCGAGATGCACGCCTGGCCGGCGCGCAGGAAGCCGCCGAAGGCGCAGCGCTCGGCGACGTAGTCGAGATTCGCGTCCTCGTGGACGATGACGGCCCCGTTGCCGCCGAGCTCGAGGGTGACCCGCGGGGTCGCGGCGACCTGTCTGAGGTGCCAGCCGACCGGGACGCTTCCCGTGAAGGAGACCATCTTCACGCGCTCGTCGCGCGCCATCCTCTCGGCGAGCTCGGTCCGACACGGGATCACCGTGACCGCGGCCGGCGGAGCTCCCGCCTCGAGGAAGATCTCACCGAGGGACAGCGCCGAGAGCGGGGTCTTCGACGCCGGCCTGACGATGCAGGGGCAGCCGGCCGCGAGCGCGGGGCCGAGCTTGTGCGCGACGAGGAGGAGCGGCGCGTTGTACGGCGTGATCGCGAGCACGGTGCCCACGGGGAACCGTCGCGTGAAGCCGATCCGGCCCTCGCCGCGAGGGACGGCGTCGATGGGGACGTGCTCGCCGGCGGCGGACACGCGCCGCGCCTCGTCCGCGCTGAGCCGCAGGATCTCGGCCGTCCTCTGCACCTCGAGCTTCGTCTCCCACACCGCGTTCCCGGTCTCGCGGGTCATCTGCTCGGCGAGCCTGTCCTCGCGGGCCAGCACGAGGTCGGCGGCCGCGAGGAGGATCTCCGCCCGCCGGAACGGCGGCAGCGCCGCCACCTCGCGCTCGGCGGCGGCCGCCCCCCGCAGCGCGAGCTCGATCTGGCCCTCGCCGGCGAGCCACACGCGGGCGACCGTCGTGCCGTCGAACGGGAAGAGGACGGCCGCCTGCTCGGCGCCCTCGACGGGCTCGCCGAGAAGCACGAGCGGGCGGATCGCGCTCCTCTCCACGGTCTGCGTCATCGCGGCGGTTCCCCCTCCTCCTTCGTGCGGCGCGTCGCGGGTGCGTGCTCGTCCGTCTCGAGCGACTTGCCGAGGATGATGGTGCGGAGGTCGGGGTCGGCGAGCCACCAGCGGTCCCATTCGTCGAACCCGATCTGGAGCTGGGCACGCTGCAGGACGAGGTCGTGGTGGGCGTACTCCTGCGCGATCAGCGTCAGGACGGGGTTCCGCGTGCGCACGCCGCTCGCCTGGCCGTGGTGGGGGATATGGGCGATGAGCGCCTCCTCGCCGTCGGCGACGACGGTGAGCATCCGGCCCCCGAGGCGGTCGGCGACGATCTGCTGGTAGCTGTGCAGCATCCACGAGCCGATCCCCTCGGGAACCTCGTCCCCGTAGAGCATCCCGAAGACGCGCACTCCGCGCCCGTGGGCGGCCTCGAGCGCGTCGCGGAGATCCTCCATGTCGTCCTGCCAGATGGAGACGTACAGCTCGCGGCTCGCGTCGGAGACGATGAACCTGCTGTTCTCGCGGATCGCTGCGAGCGTCGTCACGGTCAACACCTCGCTCGCCGGCTCGAAGGCGGCCAGTCCCGGCAGGGTCTTCTCGAGGTAGTCGATCGGCTCGTCGAACTCCTGCCGGAACCGGTGCACGAGCTCGTCCGGGGCGATGGAGATGTACTGCGTCCCGGAGCCGGTCGTCACCGTGTGGACGATCCCCTCGCTCGCCAGCTTCTCGAGGGTCGAGTACACCTTCGAGGACGGGATCCCGGCGGACTTCGCGACCTCGTTGCCGTTCTGCGGGCCGTGGCGCAGGAGGCCGAGGTAGACCCGAGCCTCATAGAGTGACATCCCCAGGATCCTGAGCCGATCGACGAGACCTTCGTTCATTGAGGACAAACTACCTTAGTAGTAGGGTCAGTTCCAGCACCTGGCCCCGGGTGACGACGGTTGTGTCGAGCCGAGAGGAGGAAGAGCGGTGAGCGTCTTGAGCGGGAAGGTCGCGGTGGTAACGGGCGCCGGATCGGGGATCGGGCGTGGGGCTGCGCTGGCGCTCGCGGCGGCGGGGGCGCAGGTCGTCGTGAACGACGTCGCGCTCGACGGTCTCGAGGAGACGGTCGCGGCGGTGCGGAGCGTGGGCGGCGAGGCCGCTCCGAGCGCCGGCGACGTTCGCGTCCGTGCGGACGTGGAGCGGTTGGTCGACACGGCCGTCTCGACGTTCGGCGGGCTCGATGTCATGTTCGCGAACGCGGCCGTGGGCCGGTACGTGGAATTCGAGAGCATGAGCGAGGACGATATCGACTGGATCCTCGACATCGACCTCAAGGGCGCGCTGCTCTGTGCGCAGCTCGCGCTTCCCGCGCTGCGCGCAAGGGGCGGCGGCAGCATCGTCTTCACGTCGTCGGTGCAGGCCTACACGACGATGCCGGGCTGCGTGGTCTACGGCGCCGCCAAAGCCGGGCTCGTCGCCGCCGCGCGAGCGCTCGCCGTGGAGGTCGGCCGGCACGGCATCCGGGTCAACGCGATCGCGCCCGGGACGATCGACACGCCGATGCTCGAGCGCGATCTCTCCGGGATGAACGTCGAGGAGGCCGGCAGCTTCCTCGACAAGGTGCGGCGCGCGAACGCGCTCGGCCGGATCGGCGACGTCTCCGAGATCGCGAGCGTCCTCGTGTTCCTGGCGTCGGATGCCGCGAGCTACGTCACCGGCACGACGATCGTCGCCGACGGCGGGTTCCTCGCGGTCAAGGCGTTCGCGTAGAGCGCCCGACACGATGACCGCTGCTTCACGGTGCCAGGTGCTCATGGCCGTTACGCGGTGATCGCGGCTTCGGTCTCGAGGTCGAAGAAGTGGAGGCGTGCCGTCTCCACGGCGACGTCGACGTCGTCGCCCGGGCGGGCGCGGGAGTCGATGGAAAACCGGGCGACGACGCTCGTCCGTCTGCGGCCGGCCTCGGCGCGCAGGTCGTCGGCCAGGGCCCGGTCGGCATCCCCCGCGACCTCGAGGAGCTCCTCGGTGACGACGGGCGCTGCCGCGACCTCGACGTAGGCGAGGAGGTCGGAGCCGAGCGGCTCCGTCGCGGTCACGCGCCCGCGCAGGCGCCCGGAGCCGACGCGGGCGTCGGCGACCCGTGCGTCCTCGAGGTGCTCGGGGCGGATGCCGAGGGCGATCGTCCTGCCGACGTAGCGCTCGAGCGCCGGCCGGCCGGCGAGAACCTCGGCCGGGACGTCCAGCGTCTGCTCGCCGACGCGGCAGGCGAGCCCGCCGTCGACGCGGTCGAGGACGGCCTGCACGAGGTTCATCTCGGGGCTGCCGATGAAGCTCGCGACGAAGAGGTTCGCCGGGCCGTCGTAGAGGCGCTGCGGGGCGTCGACCTGCTGGAGCTCGCCCCTGCGCAGCACGGCCACGCGGTGCCCCATCGTCATCGCCTCGACCTGGTCGTGGGTGACGTAGATCGTGGTCGTGCCGAGCTCCCGCTGGATGCGGGCGATCTCGCCGCGCATCTGGACGCGGAGCTTCGCGTCGAGGTTCGAGAGCGGCTCGTCCATCAGGAACGCCTGCGGAGCACGCACGATCGCCCGCCCCATCGCGACGCGCTGCCGCTGGCCGCCCGAGAGCTGCGCGGGCCTCTTCTGGAGCTGGTCGGTCAGGCCGAGGATCCGCGCCGCGTCCTCGACACGCCTCCGGATCTCCTCGGGGGACGTCTTGCGGACCTTCAGCGCGAACGCGATGTTGCGGTACACGGTCATGTGCGGGTAGAGCGCGTAGTTCTGGAAGACCATGGCGATGTCGCGCCGGCGCGGGTGGAGGGAGTTCACCACGGCGCCGCCGATGCTGACCTCTCCTTCGGTGATCGCCTCGAGCCCCGCGAGCATGCGCAGCGCCGTCGTCTTGCCGCACCCCGAGGGGCCGACGAAGACCATGAACTCGCCGTCGGCGATCTCGAGGGTGAAGTCGCGGACCGCGCGCGTCCCGTCGCGATAGACCTTCCCGACCCGATCGAACCGGACGGCCGCCACTAGCGCACCGCCCCCGCCGTGATCCCGCGGACGATGTACCGCTGCACGACCATCGTGAAGACGAGGGTCGGGATGACCGTGAGGACGCCAACCGTCGCGGCGATGTTCCACTCGATCGGGCTCTCGACGGTGAGCAGGGAGGCGGCGGCGAGCGGCACCGTCTCGCGGTCGGGCGTGTTGACGACGTAGAGGCCGACGAGGAACTCGTTCCAGATGAAGATGACGCCGAAGGTCGCGGCGACGAGCATCCCGGGTCGCGCCAGCGGGAGCAGCACGCGCAGCAGGACCTGCGGGCGGGTGAGGCCGTCGACCATGGCCGCCTCGTCGATCTCCGCCGGGATCTCGTCGAAGAACCCGATCATGATCCAGATGACGAGCGGGAGGGAGAAGGCGACGTACGGGAGGATGAGCCCGGCGTAGCTGTTCGTCAGCCCCGCGTGCCTGATCAGGAGGAAGATCGGGATCGCCACCGCCACCGGCGGCATGAAGCGGAAGCTGAGGATCGTGGAGGCCCACGTCTCGCTCCCGCGGAAGCGCAGACGGGAGAACGCGTAGCCGGCGGGGACGCCGAGGAGGAGGGCGACGGCGGTCGAGACTCCCGTCACGAACACGGAGTTCCTCAGGAAGGTGAGGTACTGCTTCTCGTGGATGACGACGTCGTAGTTCTCCCTGATCTGCGCCCACTCGAAGCGCAGCGACGGCGGGACATCGAGGATGTCGATGCGCGCCTTGAACGAGAGGACGAGAAGGTATACGAAGGGTGCGATCCCCACGAGCCCGATGAACACGAGGAGGAGATACGAGACGACGCGTGCGACGATCCGCGTCACGCCGTCTCCAGCTTGCGCGGGTTGACGATCTTGAACAGCACGGTCACTCCGATCATGGCGACGACCACCATCACGTAGGCGATCGCCGACGCGTACCCGTAGCGGAAGAACTCGAACCCGTTCTGGAACGCCTCGAACGAGAGGGTGGACGTCGCATGGACGGGTCCGCCGTTGGTCAGCCCGTAGACGAGGTCGAACGTGCGGAAGGCGTCGATCGCCCGGAACACGCCGGCGAACACGATCGCGGGGACGAGGAGCGGGAGCGTCAGGTACCGCGTCCGTTGGAACCAACTCGCGCCGTCGACCGCCCCCGCCTCGAAGACCTCGACGGGGAGGGCCTGGAGCCGCGCGTACACGATCACGAACACGAACGGCGTCCACTGCCACGAGTCGACGACGACGAGCGTCCACAGGGCGACGCTCGGATCGGAGAGCCACCCGACCTGACCGACGCCCGTCTCGACGAAGACCCAGTTCAAGAGGCCCCACTCGGGGTTCAGGAGCGCCCGCCACATCAGCCCGACGACCACGGGCGTGAGCAGCATCGGGAGGATGAGGATGCCCCGGACGATCGTCGCTCCGCGCAGCTGCTGGTTGAAGAAGAGTGCCAGCGCCGTGCCGAGCACGATCTGGGTCGTCACCCCGGCGAGCGTCAGGATCGCCGTGTTGCCGGCGACGTCCCAGAACTCGGCGCTCGTGAAGAGCTCCCGGTAGTTGCCGAGGCCGACCCACGTCCAGGAGTCGGCCTGCGTGTCGTAGCTCTGGAACGAGCGCGCGAGGCTGACGACGAGCGGGTAGACCGAGAACGCCAGCAGGTAGACGATCGCGGGCCCGAGGAGGAGCAGGACCTCGCGACGCCGCTGGGTCGGAGCGGCGTGCGAGGTCATGTCCTGCTTCTCGAGGTCCTCCGCGGGTGCGGTGTCGGACACGACTCAGGCCCTGCCCGCTACTTCAGATGCCCCCCGCGCTTGAGGATCTTCGTCCACCTGTCGTTGGCCTTCGCGCAGGCTTCCTTGGCGCTCGTGGAGCCCGACAGCGCGCCGGCGAACTCCTCTGACGCGGCGGTGATCATCTCGAAGGTCTCGGGCACGCGAGCGATCTCGAGGATCGTCGCCCTGTCGAACACGGCACCGGCGGTCGGGAGGTACGGCAGCTTCTTCACCAGTGCCGGCGCGGCGTAGGTCGACTTCCGGCTCGGATCGGTCTGGTACGTCCCCGTCTGGTACTGCTCGTACGCCTTCGACGTGAAATACGCGATCGTCGTCCATGCGGCGTCCTTGACCTTCGAGTTCTTCGGGATCCCGAGTCCCCAGCCGCCGCGCACCGCGCGCCCGCGGTTCGCGCCGACGCCCGGGTTGAGGGCGACGCCCGTCTTGGCGGCGACCTTCGAGCTCTTCGGGTTGAACAGCGGCCCCGCGATCGTCGACCACAGGAGCATCATTGCGGTCTTCCCGGCCGAGAACGCGTCGACCGAGGCCGTGAAGTCGTAGGACAGCACGCCGTCCGAGGCCGCTTCGGTGCAGTCCACCATGTGCTGCAGGGCCGCCACGGCCGCCGGGCTGTTGAGCCGGGGGCTGAAGTTCTTCGTGGCGGGCGAGCCGGTCATCAACTTGCCCCCGCTCGTCGTGAACCGCGTGTACCAGTCGACGAGGAACATCGACACGTCGCCGGACTTGGCGATCATCGAGTTCCCGGCGACGCCGCCGGCGTTGAGCTTCCTCGCCGCGGCGAGGTACTGCGCCCACGTCTTCGGCACTGCCAGGCCGGCCGCCTCGAGAAGATCCTTTCGGTAGAAGAAGATCACCGAGCCGCCGTGCAGGCCGGGAACGAGATAGAGAGTCGACCCGCCGAAGCTCTTCTTCGAGGGGGAGAAGTACCCGACGTAGTTGAGCTGGCCCTTCGGGAAGTCCGAGAAGCTCCAGTTTGCCGGTGCCTTCTTCACGTACTCGTTCAGCGGCGTGAAGAAGCCGCCGCCCACCATCTGCGAGACCGCGAAACCGAGCACCATGATCACGTCGTAGGTCGCGTCGGGCGCCTTGATGCTCTGGTTGGCCTTCTCGAGCAGCGGGCCGACCGGCAGCGCGGTCGTCTGCAGCTTGATCCCCGTCGCCTTCTCGAACGCGGGGGTCTTGTCCTTGATGCCCTTCTCGTCGCCCTCGGCGACGATCAGCATGCGAACGGTGTCGCCCGCGAAGGCTCTCGCGTCGACGAGGTCGGCGGCAGTCGCCTTGCCCGCCGCGGCGAGCACGGCACCGATCGTCGCCGCCGAGAGTCCGAGCATCCCGGCGCGCCGCAGGAAATCGGAGCGGCTGAGCTGTCCGGAGGCCACCCCCTCGACGGCATCCATGATCGCCGTGTCGTGGCGATCGAAGCTCACGTTCATTCAGCCTCCTTCGGTCCGATAGTGCCACTTCGCACCAGTCGCGTGAACTTACTACTTGGGGAGTAAAACGTCAATGCGCTACGCGGTCAGGTACCCGTCGTCCACCATCAGCGTGTGCCCGGTGACGCGGGCCGACGCGTCGCTTGCGAGGAAGATCGCCGCCCCGACCGTCTCCCGCGGGAGGATCGGCTCGGGGCGGAGGGACCGGGCCTTGATGAAGTCGCTCGTCACCGACGACTCGAGCGCGCGGGCTCGCGTGAGCGGCGAGTCGCACAGCCCCGGCCCGATCGCGTTGACCCGTACGCCCCGGTCGATCCACTCGAGCGCGAGCACGCGGGTGAGCTGCACGACCGCGCCCTTGGTCGCCACGTACGCGCTGGCGTGGGGGTAGCCGACGAAGCCGCCGATGGACGCGAGGTTCACGATGCTGCCCCGTCCCTGCGCGAGCATCTTCCTCCCGAACGCCTGACAGGGGAGGTACGTGCCCTTGAGGTTGAGCGCCACGATCGCGTCGAAGCGATCCTCGGGAAACTCCTCCGCCGGGCTCCGGTACGCCATCCCCGCGCTGTTCACGAGCACGTCGGCCGAGCCGAGCTCCGCGACGACGCGGTCGGCGAGCTCGTCGACCGCGGTCCTGTCGGTCACGTCGCAGTGCGCGGCGATGGCCCGGCCTCCCTGACGCTCGATCGTCGCGACAGTCTGGGCGGCGCCGTCGTCGTTGATGTCGACCACCGCGATCGCGGCCCCCGCCTGGGCGAGGCCCTTGGCCATCGCCGCGCCGAGGCCGCTGCCGCCGCCCGTCACGACGGCCACGCGGCCTGCGAGGCGGAAGAGCGACGCGACGTACCCGTCGGGCACCTCGAACGCGGGGTCGAGAGGGGGGAGACCGTCAGTCGAGCCCATAGCTCGTCTCCGCGAGACGGACCGCGCCGGTGGCGGTCACGAACGCGTCGTCCTCCGAGCGGAAGCCGCCGAGACCGTCGGCGTAGATTCCCGGCTCGGCGACGATCACCATGTTCGCGGCGACCGCCTGCTCACTGCCCTTCGTCAGCCAGGGCATCGCCTCGTGGTAGCGGAACCCGACGCCGTGCCCGGTGTGGTGGGGGAACTGCTCGAAGCCCGCCGCCGCGCAGGTCTCGCGTGCGGCCCGGTCGACGGTGTCGCCGGTGGCTCCGGGGACGGCGGCCGCGAACGCGGCGTCCTGGGCGGCGAGCACCGCGGCCATCGCGTCGCGCTGCCGTTGGGTGGCGGTGCCCGCGACCACCGTCCGCGTGTGGTCGGCCCAGTAGCCGTCGACGACGGTCCCGAGCTCGATCATCACGACGTCGTCGCGCTCGACCGCCCGGTTGCGTGAGCGGAAGTACTGCCAGCCCGTCGCGGTCTCGCGACCCGACCAGACCGTCGGGTAGCAGCGGACGACCCGCGCGCCGCGGTAGCCGTGGCCCTCCGCGACGATCGCCCGGCCGACCTCGGCGGCGATCTCCGCCTCGCTGCGCCCGGGGAGCGCGTGCTCCTTGAACGCGTTCAGCCCGATCATCGCGACCTCGTTCGTGATGCGCAGCCGCTCGAGGTCGTACTCGGTCTTGACGGCCTTGACCCGCTCGAGCAGGCCGGTCGCGTCGACGAGCTGCTGCGTCCCGAAGGCCGAGCGGATGAGATCGAGGGTGGGGATGCCGATCATGTTCGGCTCGCCGTCGATCTGCGCCGGGGCGATCGACTCGAAGCTTCCCTCGTACCCGACCGCAGCCCCCTGGAGCTCCCTGTCCGCGACGAACTCGCCGAGCAGGCGCGGGATCTCGGTGGCGGCGCCCGGGCCGTCGAAGCGGATCGCCGGGAACGTGAGCGTGTCGCCCGTCCAGCGGTCGGAGAGCTCGTGCGCCTCGTACTCGGGGATGAGGAGAGCGGGTCGCCCCTCGCGCGGCACCACCGCGATGCCGAGGCCGGGAATCTGGACCCACCACCCTGCGGCGAGCATCACGTTCTCGGGGAGCCGCAGGAACAGGGCATCCACGCCGAGCTCCGCCATGCCCCGCTGGAGCTGCTCGATCCTTTCCATGTCAGTCGCCTCCTGCTGTCGTCGGCTCTACGAGGGCGCGCACCGCGGCGACCACGTCGTCGACCTGGGGCAGGACTGCCCGCTCGAGGGCGGCCGCGTACGGAATCGGCGTGTCCTTCGCTGTGACCCGCACGGGAGCGGAGCGCAGCGAGTCCCACGCGCTCTCGACGACCCGGGCGACGATCTCGCTTGCGACGCTCCCCGTCCTCGCGCCCTCGCTCACGACGACGAGGTGGCCGGTTTTCTGCACCGAGTCGAGGATCGTCTCGAGATCGAGCGGCCGCAGCGTGCGGATGTCCACCACCTCGAGATCGATCCCGTCGGGTGCGACGCGGCGGGCCGCCTGCAGCGCCAGGTGCACGCCCTGCGCGTACGCGACGACGGTCACGTCCTTGCCCGGGCGCTTCACGTCGGCGACGCCGATCGGCACCATGTACTCGCTCGCCGGCACCTCGCCGAGCCGGCTGTAGAGCAGCCGCTTCTCGAGGAAGACGACGGGGTTGTCCTCGCGGATGGCGCTCTTGAGCAGACCCTTCGCGTCGTACGGGGTCGAGGGCATGACGACCACGAGGCCCGGGGCGTGGACGAACCACGCCTCGAGCGTCTGGGAGTGCTGCGCGGCCATCCCGATCCCGCTCGAGATCGCGCCCCGCAGTACCATCGGCACGCTCACCTGCCCGCCGGACATGTAGCGCCACTTCGCCGCGTGGTTGACGATCTGATCCATCGTCAGCGTCACGAAGTCGGCGATCTGGAGCTCGATCACCGGCCGGCACCCGACGAGCGCGGCGCCGACGCCGGCGCCGGCCTGGGCCGCCTCGGAAATCGGGGCGTCGATCACGCGCTGCGGCCCGTACCGCTCGAGCAGCCCGGACGTGACCTGGAACAGGCCGCCGAGCTGTGCGATGTCCTCGCCCACCACGAAGACGCCTGGTTCGCGCGCCATCTCCTCGTGCAGCGCCTCGTTGAGCGCCTGCGCCATGGTGATCTCGCGCGCCGGCCGGTCGCTCACGCGAGCCTCCCGTCCGCCGTCCAGGTCGACGGCGCGTAGACGTCCTCGCTCTCCTGCGGGGGCTCGGGGCGCGGCGAGGCGAGCGCGAACTCGACCGCGGCGGCCACGGCCGTGCGCGCCTCCAGCTCGATCGCCTCGATCCGCTCCGTCTCGACGCCGCGCTCCTCGAGCAGCTTGGTGATCCGGACGATGGGGTCGCGTCGCCGCCAGGAGTCGAGCTCCTCGGCCGGACGGAGATCCGTCGTGGTCGCTGCGGAGTGCGCCGTGATGCGGTAGCTCTTCGCCTCGATCAGCGTCGGGCCGTCGCCGGCGCGGGCACGTGCGACGGCGGCGGACGTCGCCTCGCGCATCGCGAGCACGTCGTTCCCGTCGCAGATCACACCCGGGAAGCCGTAGCCGGCCGCCCTGTCGGCGATGTTCTCGATCCGCGTGGTCGCCGAGACGGGCGTCGAGATCGCCCACTCGTTGTTCTCGCACACGAAGACGACGGGCGCCCGGAGGACGGCGCCGAGATTGCAGGCCTCGTGGAGGATGCCCTGGTTCGAGGCGCCGTCGCCGAAGAAGCACACGACGACGGCGTCGCTGCCCCTGAGCCTGAGCCCGTGCGCGGCCCCGACCGCGATCGCGCTCGAGCCCGCCACGATGGCGTCGGCGCCGAGCATGCCGTTCTCGATCGCGGTGATGTGCATGCTGCCGCCCTTGCCGCGGCAGTACCCGTCGGAGCGACCGATGATCTCGGCCATCATCCGCTCGAGCGAGAGGCCCTTCGCGATGCAGTGCCCGTGACCGCGGTGCGTGCTCGTGATGAGGTCGTCGGGTCGGAGCGCCGCGCACGCGCCGACCGCGATCGCCTCCATGCCGATGTACGGGTGCACGGACCCGCGGATCTGCTTCTCGCCGAAGAGATCGAGGGCGCGCAGCTCGAACGCGCGGATCGCCCACATGCGGGCGAGGAAGTCCTCGAGCTCCGCGAGCGTCGCGTCGCTCACGGCGCTACGCGTCCTCGGTGATGAGGGCGATCGGTGTCTCGACGCGGAACTCGTCGCCCTGGACGGCGAGGATCGACGTCAACACGCCGCTGACCGGAGCGATGACCTCGACGGTCACCTTCTCGGCCTCGACCTCGACGATCGGCTCGCCGGCCGCCACCGCGTCGCCCTCGCGCTTGAGCCAGCGCGAGACCGTTCCGTACTCCATCTGCTCGGAGAGGCGCTCCAGACGAACCTCGACTGCCACGGTGGCCGAAGCTATCCCACCAGGGTAGTAGTGTCAAGCCGATCGCGCATCCACGGCTCCAGCCCGCCGGCGGCGAAGATCGCGCGCATGAACGGCGCGACCGGCGAGATGGGGAACGGCGCGCCGTCGACAGCGATCGTGCCCCGCTCGAAGTCGAGCTCGAGCCGGGACCCCTCCGTGCAGGCGTCGACCGCCTCCGCGCAGACGACGGCGGGCAGGCCGAGGTTGACGGCGTTGCGATGGAAGATCCGGGCGAAGCTGCGGCCGACGAGGAAGCGGATCCCGGCGGCCCGCATGGCCTGCGGCACATGCTCTCGCGAGGAGCCGCAGCCGAAGTTCGCGCCGACGACGAGCGCCGTGTCGCCTCCGAGGCGTCCGCGCAGCGCGGGGTCGAGGCCTTCGAAGAGGTGCGCCTTCATCTGCGTCACGTCGGTGACGTTCAGGAACGGCCCGGGGTAGAGCACATCCGTGTCGACGTCGTCCTGCGGGACGACGACCGCGCGCCCCGCGATCACGAGGCCACCCCGAGGTCGGCCGGATCCACGATCTCGCCCGCCACCGCGGCCGCCGCGGCGACCCAGGCGTTCGCGAGGTGGACCGAGGACTCGCCCGCTCCCATCCGGCCCCGGAAGTTGCGGTTCGTCGTCGTGATTGCGGCCTCGCCGGCGGCCAGGATGCCGCCGCTGCCGCCGAAGCAGGCGCCGCAGCTCGGCGCCGAGACGAGCGCCCCGGCGGCGGCGAACACGTCGAGCAGCCCTTCGGCCAGCGCCTGCCGGTACACCCGTTGCGAGGCCGGGACGACGATGAGACGGGTGCGCCTGTGCACGGTCCGGCCGCGGAGCATCTCCGCGGCCTGGCGGAGGTCGGTGATCGTCCCGTTCGCGCAGTTGCCGATGTACACCTGGTCGATCGCACGTCCTTTCGCCTCCGACACGGGGACGACGTTCCCGGGGGAGTGGGGGAGGGCGACGAGCGGGGGGACGCTCTCGAGGTCGATGAGCACCGAGCCCTCGTACTGGGCGTCCGCGTCGCTGTGCTCGGCCGCCCAGGGGCGTGTCGTGCGTCCGTCCAGGTACGCCGCCACGGCCGCGTCGGCCGGGAACAGGCCGGTCTCCGCACCCGCCTCGACGGCCATGTTCGCAACCGCGAGCCGCTCGTCGAGCGAGAGCCCCTCGGCGCCGTCGCCGACGAACTCGAGCACCGATCCGAGGCCGCCCGACACGCCGAGCTCGCCGATCACCGCGAGGATCACGTCCTTCCCGGTGACGAAGGGTCGACGGGTGCCCGTGAGCTCGACCTGGATCGTCGTTGGCACCGCCTGCCAGAAGGCTCCCGAGGCGAGGCAGGCCGCGATGTCCGTCGACCCGAGCCCCGTGCCGAACGACCCGAGCGCGCCGTAGGTGCACGTGTGTGAGTCGCCGCCGGCGATCACCGAGCCGGGGACAACCCAGCCCTCCTCGACGAGCACCTGATGTTCGATGCCGCCGCGACCCTGCTCGTAGTACGCGACGCCCTGTTCGTGGGCCCAGTCGCGCAGGAGCTTCTGGAGGGCGGCGGAGCGCTCGTCCTTCGCGGGGACGAAGTGATCGGGCACGATCACGACCTTCCCGGGATCGAAGACCCTTGCCGCACCCATCCGCTCCATCGCACGGAAGGCCATCGGGCCCGAGATGTCGTTCGTCATCACGACGTCGCAGCGCACCATCACGACGTCGCCGGGAGCGAGCGTGTCGGCATCCGTATGGGCGAGGAGGATCTTCTCGGCGAGCGTGCGGCCCATCCGGTAAAGCTACTACTTGGGTAGTGCTACGATCAAGCGCGATGGGCGCACCCGTTCCCGCAACCGCCGACCTCAGCGACGCAGCCGGAGGCGGGATCGCGATGGATGCACGGATCAGGCCGATGTGGCCCGGGGCGCGCGTCTCGGGGCGGGCGTTCACCGTGCGCACCCCGCCCGGGCAGCACCCGTCGGTGAAGGAGGCGCTCGAGATCGCCGGCCCGGGAGACGTGATCGTGATCGACGGCGCGGGGTTCCTCGAGCGCGCGCTCTGGGGCGACCGGCTGTCGCTTCGCGCGCAGGAGCGGGGGATCGTGGGGATCGTGGTGGACGGCGCGGTGCGTGACGTCGCTCTGATCGAAGAGCTCGGCTTCCCGGTGTTCGCGGTTGCGAGCATCCCCACGGCGCCGCAGACGGACCTCGCGGGGGAGGTCGGTACGGTCATCGAGTGCGGCGGACGACGGGTCGAGCCCGGCGACCTCGTCGTCGGTGATGCGGACGGGGTGGTCGTCGTCCCTGCCGCGGCCGTCGACGACGTCCTCGGCAGGCTTCCGCGAGTCGCTCCACCGGCGGGCGGGTAGCTCGCCACCGGCCCCGCCGGCGCGCGGCGTCGCGCGTCTCCGCCGACCGTACGCGTCTGGCTCAGAAGGCGCCGGCGTAGCCGTTGAGCGCAGGCTGCCCGCCGAGGTGCGCGTACAGCACCTTCGAGCCCGGCTCGATGCGGCCGTCTCTGACGAGGTCGATCAGCGCCGCCATCGACTTCCCCTCGTAGACCGGGTCGGTGAGCATGCCCTCGAGACGGGCGCAGAGGCGGATCGCCTCGATCGTCTTCGCGTCGGGGATGCCGTACGTGCCGGCGTGCCACTCGTCGAGGAGCACGATCTCCTCGTCAACGACCCGCCGGCCGAGCCCGACCGCCTCCGCGGTGCGCCGGGCGATCCGCGCGATCTGATCCCACGTCTGCGGCACCGTTGCCGAGCCGTCGATGCCGAGCACCGTGCGCGGCCGCTCCTGTCCCGCGAAGCCGGCGATCATCCCGGCCTGCGTCGAGCCGGTCACCGAGCAGACGACGATCGTGTCGAAGAAGACGCCGAGCTCCGCCTCCTGCGCGGCCACCTCGCCGGCCCAGCGGGCGAACCCGAGGCCGCCGAGGGGATGGTCGGAGGCGCCTGCCGGGATCGGGTACGGCTTCCCACCGGCCGCCTCCACCTCGGCGAGCGCATCCTCCCAGCTCTTGCGGAAGCCGATGTCGAAGCCCGCGTCGGAGAGCCGCACGTCGGCGCCCATGATGCGCGAGAGCAGGATGTTACCGACGCGGTCGTAGACGGCGTCGTCCCAGTCGACCCAGTGCTCCTGCACGAGCACGCACTTCAGGCCCAGGCGTGCCGCGACCGCGGCGACCTGCCGCGTGTGATTCGACTGCACGCCGCCGATCGAGACGAGCGTGTCGCAGCCTTGTGCCAGCGCGTCGGCGGCGAGGTACTCGAGCTTACGCGTCTTGTTGCCGCCGTAGGCGAGGCCGGAGTTGCAGTCCTCGCGCTTCGCCCAGATCTCCACGTGCCCGCCGAGGTGCGCGGAGAGGCGGTCGAGCCGGTGCACGGGTGAGGGGCCGAAGAGCAACGGCACGCGGGGGAAGTCGTCGAGCGTCATGAGGTCTCCTCTCCGGGGAAGCGATCGAGGAGCGGCCGGATCTCCTCGAGCCATGCTGCCTGGCGATACTGCCGGAACATCTCCCACGTGCACAGGGTCGAGGGGTCGTCGACCCGGTCGAGGAAGAGGACGCCGTCGAGGTGGTCGAGCTCGTGCTGCATCGTGCCGGCGCTGAGGCCGCCGAAGCGCTCCACGTGCGTGCCGCCGTGCGGGTCCGTGTAGGCCACCTCGACCTCGGCGTACCGGGGCAGCAGCCCGCGCAGGCCGGGCACGCTGAGGCAGCCCTCGAAGCTCCTGTAGGTCTCCTCGCCGACGGGCCGGACGACCGGGTTCACGAGCACGCGCAGGCGAAGCTGCGGCTTGTACGGGTAGCGCGGGTTGTCGCGCACCTCGACCGCGAACACGCGCAGCAGCTCCGCCACCTGCGGGGCCGCGAGGCCGGCGCCGCCCGCGGCGCGCATCGTCTCGACGAGGTCGTCGCAGAGCCGGTGCAGCTCCGGCGAGCCGAGCTCCTGCGGGCGCACCTCGCGCGCCCGTTCGCGCAGAGCCGGGTGGCCGACCTCGACGATCTCGCGGATCACGCCGCAGCCCCGAGCCCGGCCGCGGCCAGCGCGGCGCCGTGCAGGATGTCGCGCTCGCTCGCCTCGATCTCGTCGAGCCCGTAGCGCTCCAGCACCTCGCGGAGGACGACGAGGCCGCCGACGATCACCGGCGCGCGTGCGGGCTCGAGGCCCGGGACGCGCTCGCGCTCGGCGAGGGAGAGGGCCGACAGCTGCGCGAGCGCGCGCTCGGCTGCCGCGCGCGAGATGCGGTGGCCGTGGATCCTCTCCGCGTCGTACTCGGCGAGGCCGAGGTCGATCGCCGCGACCGTCGTGATCGTGCCCGCGACGCCGACCGCCGCGGAGACGTCGAGGGCGGGGAGGAGCAGTCGTGTGTGGGCGGCGGCGGCCTCGAGCTCGCCTGCCGTCGGCGGGTCGGTGTGCAGGAAGCGCTCGCTCAGCCGCACGCAGCCGGCCTGCAGGCTCGTCGCGAACGAGACGCCGCCGGGGCCGCCGACGAGCAGCTCGGTGGAGCCGCCGCCGATGTCGACGACGAGCGTCTCGCGGTCGAGGCGGTGATCCGAGGTGACGCCGCGGAAGGTCGTCTCGGCCTCCTCGCGTCCGTCGAGCAGCAGCGTGACGAAGCCGTAGCGCTCGCGCAGCCCTTCGAGGAAGCGCTCGCCGTTCGTCGCATCGCGGACGGCGCTCGTCGCCACCGCGAGCACCCGTGTCGCGCCGCGCTCCTCGACCTCCCGTGCGTAGGCGTCGAGGACGGCGTGGACGCGGGCGACCGGCTCGGGTCGGAGCAGCCGCCGCTCGTCGACCCCCTCGCCGAGCCGGGTGATCGCGAGCAGGCGCACCACCTCGTCGACGCGGCCGTCCTCGACGTCGGCGACGAGCAGGCGCGTCGAGTTGGTACCCAGGTCGATCGCCGCGACGCGCACGCGCGCCACCGTAGCAATGTGCCGTCCGCAGCCCATGCCCTCGCCCGCCGGCGCATTCCCGCGCCGCCTGCGGAATCGCGCCCTCCGCCGCCGTCAGATCCCGGGCACGAACCAGAAGACCCGCCGCATCTGCGCCCGCGCCTCGCGCAGGGCGGCGCGCTGGACGTCGAGCCGGGCGCGCGCGACGGCGAGGCGCTCGTTCGCCTCGTGCAGCCTCCCGGCGGCGGCGGATGCGTTCGCGAGGTGCGACTCGATCTGTGCCGTCGTGCGGGAGATCCGCTCCGTCTCGGCGGCGAGTATCGCCCCGGTGCGCTTGACAAGGCGCCACAGCTCGAGCCCGCGCGCGACCGCGTAGGCGGCTGCGACGACCACCGCGACGCCGAACACGGCGAGCGCAAGCCAGAAGGCGAACATGGCGCAAGGCTAACAGCGGCGCGCGCTGCTATCATAGACGCCGCGTCGCGGGGTGGAGCAGCCAGGTAGCTCGCCGGGCTCATAACCCGGAGGTCGCAGGTTCAAATCCTGCCCCCGCTACTAGAAAGGCCCTGCATAGCAGGGCCTTTTGTTTACTCGCTGGGCGCGAGGAGCGCGATTTTATACCCGTTTATATACCCATCGCGGAGGTGAGGGCCGCCGAATCGCTCCGTTTCCAACCCACCTCGTTGGAAGCCGAGGCGAGATCACGGATGCCTTCGGCTCGCTCGGTTGGTAATCAGCGCGGAAGCCAGGGTGTCCGCTCGGAATGTGTCTTCCAGAAGGCTACGCTCGGTCACATGTCGTATGGCCTGCCGCCTGATTGGGACGAGACGATGAAGCGCCTGCGCGAGGTGATGTCGCGGGTGAACACCGACGCGACCAAGTCGCTGCAACGTGCGGTCGAGAACGCTCTGGGGAGCATCGACGTCAGCGGCATTCAGAAGCAGATTGCCAGTCTCGCGCTCCCGACGTTCGAGACGTGGCAGTTCAAGATTCCCGAGCTGCCGCTCCCGAAGTTCCCCGACTACGGCAAGCAGTTCGCGGAGGTCGCTCGTCGTTGGCACGAGGCGTTTCTCGCGGCTCAGCCGAAGAACTGGCGCGACCTCGGCGATGAGGACAAGGCACTCGACATCGTTGAGCACGTCCGGCAGTCGAACGTGTGCCTGGTCTGGCTGCCTCGGGCGTCCATTCTCCAAGAGGTGCTCGATGCTGATCCAGCAGACGCCAAGATGATCCTGCTCGCGCACAGGGACGAGGTTCTCGACGACGCGCTGGCTGTTCTCGACGCGTGTCAGGACGAGGGCTTCGCGCTCGAGCGCGCCGCCGCACGCGATGCGATAGTCGCTCTAGGCGCCGGACATTCCCGCGCCGCGCAGGCTCTCGCCGCCTGCGCCCTCACATCGACGTGTCACGTCTTCTTCGACCACGGAGGGACGGGACGCATCGCCAAGGACATGCGCGCGACCGACCCCGAGGATGCTGCGATCGCTCAACTCCGGATTCGGAGCATCTTCCTCACGAGCGCCGAGGCACTCGAGAAGTTCAACCCCGTTGCAGCGGAACCCACGTACAAGGACTTCAATCGCCACAACACCGCTCACCGCATCACCGAGGCTCAATTCACGGCAGCCAACGCGCTCGCCGCGATTGTGCTCGTTGCCGCGCTACTCCGTGAGGTTGAGGAGTGGCCGCGGGAAACGAGGTTGACCCGGGCGTCGTAGAAGTTTGAGGTGGCGGTCCTCCGCCTCGTCCGTGCCGTTGGGCACGCTCGAGGTTCCACACCGTCGAGTCAGCAACGGAGGACCACCAGTGAAGAAAGGATCACAGAGAGCAGGGACGGCGCGCCGCGCTGGTCTACGGCTTGTGGCGTCGGTTGAGGAGCTGTCGCTCGTGGAGCGGCTGGCCGGGAACGTCGACGAGCAGCTCGGCTTGTTCGCCGAGCGGATGCGGGAGGGCCTGTTGGCCGCCTCGGTCGCGATCGGTCTGGAGGTGATGAGCGAGCTGCAGGAGGCGGAGGTGACCGAGCTCGCCGGCCCGAAAGGCAAGCACGACCGGGGCCGGAGCGCGTACCGACACGGAAGCGAGGCAGGGCGGGTGACGTTGGGCGGCCGGCGCGTGCCGATCCGGCGGCCGCGGGTGCGGACGCTCGACGGGGCCGAGTTGCGGCTGGAGAGCTACGACACGCTCGCGTCCGTCGATCTGCTCGCCGAGCAGATGGTCGCCTCGCTGCTCGCCGGGCTGTCCGGGCGCCGCTACCAGCAGGCGCTGGAGCCGGTCGGCGAGGCGGTCGCCCAGCAAGCGTCCGGTGTCTCGCAGAGCTCGGTGAGCCGCGGGTTCATCAGCGCGACCGCCGAGCGGCTCGCCGAGTTTCGCTCCCGCCCGCTCGACGATCAGCGCTGGCTGATCGTGTTCGTCGACGGCTTCGACTTCGCCGGGCACACGATGGTTGGTGCGCTCGGTGTCACCGCGGACGGGACGAAGGTGCCGCTCGGGGTGGTCGAGGGGTCAACCGAGAACG